>JAFGBA010000190.1 GCA_016933395.1 Sedimentisphaerales bacterium
ATCCAGCTTTTTTCCGGTTCCTCCGGATGTGCTGCTGGCCCCGCTAACTTTGGGCTGCCCAAAAAAGTGGCTTCGCTTCGCCCTTAATTGTTCCATCGCCAGCGTTTTAGGCGGAATTGTTGGTTATGGGATTGGAATCTTTCTCTGGTCATTAGTAGGGACTTGGTTTTACGAGCATGTTCCTGGATTCAATTATGACACAATATCTCTTAAATCTCAGGAGAAAATTGAATGTCGTATTGATCCATCCTGTGTATCGGTTAAAGGTATACGGTTTGCCGCTGAGGTGAAATATCCCCTATCAATCAACACTAAAAGTGCAGAAAAAATGACGATTGAGGCAATTGATGTCTCAGATGTTAATATTAGCCCGTTTACCAAAGTTAGCGTTCTATATAATGACCATGATTGGCAAGCTGTCGGACTTGCCGGGTTTACCCCATTACCTTTTAAGGTTTTCACCATCACTGCCGGAGTCATTCAAATTGATTTCCTCATCTTTTGCCTTGCCGCAGCACTAAGCCGTTCTGCGCGATTTTTCTTGGTGGCGGGATTATTTCGCTGGGGCGGGCCAAAAATGAAACCGTTCATTGATAAGTACTTTAACTGGCTGTGCTTAGCATTTATGGTGCTTTTATTGGGCGGATTTTTGTTACTGAAGTACCTTTAATGGCGTCTATATACAATGGCAGCCCCCGCGTTGGGGGTTTGCATGGAGTTTCTATGATGCCGGCAAAAACGTGTTTCTTTTCATGAAAGGGGTCTGTCATGTATAAGGCGATTATCGTTTCGATAGTATTGGGGATAGTGGCGGGTGCAAGTACGGTCATGTGGGCTGTAGAAACACCGCCAGTTCCGGAGCAAGCACCTCGTGAACCGCTACTAACTTTCGCCACCAGTGGTGGTGATATTCTTAAACCTGCATTCGATGATAGTGCGGTGGGACATTTGTACCACGATCCGGGAATCCAAAATTTTTGGCAACAATGCAAAGCAGGCTTATTCGCGCTCATAAAAAGCGAAATGGATGAACAGGAACAAGCAGAGCTTGACTGTTCTATGGAACTTTTTGAAGCATTGATGTATTGTCCGATAGCGGGTCACGTATATATGTCGGCCAGCAACGATTTCCCTTTCCAGGTTATAGTGTCAGTGGACGCCGGAGAACGCAAATCGCAGATCGAAACTGCCCTCAAACGGCTGGTAGATACGCTACCACAGGAAAGTAAAACACTCAGGCTAGAGAAGGGTGTCACGGTACAAGGTATAACCCTTAAGATGAAGGATATCACGCTTTGGCAACTGGCTGATGAGGACAATCCGGTGTTCTGGGGGTGGCATGATAACCGATTCCTGTTTATTTATGGTCACAAGTTCGATGAGGCAGGTACGGAAATCTTTCTGGACCGAATTGCCGAGACGGAAAGCGTTTTACCGCATCTGCGCCAGACGCCGACATTGCTGGAGTATTCTTTCAAGTCTCAAACAGCCTTTGAGATGATAAGGCATAAGATGGTCGATCCGTCCTGTGGTGAAGACGCTTTGAACCGATTCAATGCCGCCTTGGATTGTCTGGGTCTAACGCAATTGGGCGATATGAACGTCCAGGCCCGCTTCGCCGAGCAGGATATCGAAGCCCTGGCCGATATTCATTTGCCCCAACCGTATCGTGGTATCGCGGCGCAGATCAAGCCGCTGGATTTATCCTGTTTGAGTATGGCCGATGCCCGCGCTACCAGCCTCAGCGCCTGGAACGTTGACCTTGCCGGTGTGTACGATGTCATCATGGCTACATGCCAGAGTGTTCTTCCCGCCGAGGAGCACGCCGATATGCAGGAGGCCTGGGCAGGGATACAGGAAAAACTCGGTTTCCAGGTACATGATGGGTTGCTGGCCGGCCTGTCAGGACCGATGATGGTACAAAGCTTCAGCCCCGGCGCGGTTCCCGAGGCTTTTAACGGCGGTTTTATGCTGGTCGCGGACGTCAATAACTCCGCCGCCATTACCGCCGCTCTTACTCAAATGGAAACCCTTCTGGCTTCTCTTGCCGATGGTATGCTGCAGGTGAAAACCATGCCCTGGGGTGGAAGCGAAGCCCACGCCTGGACCTGCCCGCCGCTGGCGCTGCTGAACATCACGCCGATGTGGACCATCCGCGAGAATCGCTGGATTCTCTGTTCCAATGTGCCGCTTTTTCAGACGGTCCTCGACAATCTCAAGGATGGCCGCTGGTCACCAACCACATTTACGGAATCCCCGCAGTGGCGCACCATTGAGCCGACACTTCCCGATAACATGCTGACGTTCGAATACGGCGATACTCGTGCTCAACTCCATGATATTCAGGCGGCCGGCCAGCGTTTTTGGCCGATGTTTACCATGCTGATGCAAAAAGAGAAGAATGTGCCACTGCCGGCCTTGCTGCCCATGGTCGATCATATCTCAACGGATTGGGGACCGTATGTCTGCTACACCTGGACCGATGGCGATACCATCCGCGTCCGCAGCCGCGGTCCCTTGGGCGAAAACCTCACCATCACGCCCGCCGCCACCAGTTTAGGCGTCAGCATCCTCCTGCCCGCCCTGGGCCGGGCGCGGGAGCAGGCCAAAATGGTGGTGTGCGCCAACAATCTTCACCAGATCGGCATTGCCGCGATTACCTATCACGAGGAGCACCACCAGTTTCCCCCCAGCCTGCAATCGCTGGTGGAGGCGGAAATCCTGCCCGCCGAGTCGCTGCGGTGTCCGGCCGACTGCGATAAAGCAGGCGATGGTTCCTATGTTTATCGCGGGGCGGATTTAACGATAAATGCACCAGCGGCTATCATGATTTTGGCCCACGACAAATACGGCAACCACTCCGGTTGTCGTAATATCCTCTTTGCCGATGGCCACGTTACTCGATTATGTGAAGCGGGTTTCAAAGCGACCGTGGCCAAGGACAATCAGAAGCGGAAGGAACTGGGTCTGGTGGAAATCCCCGCCGACGGCCCGGCTGATGACGAGGTTCCTGTGCCTGAAAAAGAATCCACCCAACCGGGCAAAGGATGCTCGACATTTTGAAGCTTTACGGCCATAATACCGCCTGATGAATTTGGTCCCTGACCACGGAGGCGGTATGAACGATGAACAGAAACGCCGGTTACTGGCCATGGCCCGCCGGGTCATCACCCAGGCGGCCTGCGGGCAACCCGTAAGCACGTTTACCTCGGATGACCCGGTTTTGAACGAGCAGCGGGGCTGTTTCGTCACTTTGCACAACCACGGCCGCTTGCGCGGCTGCATCGGCAACTTCCAGCCGGGCCAACCCCTCATCCAGACCGTCCACGATATGGCCCTGGCGGCCTTGCGCGACAGCCGTTTCGTCTCCGACCCCATCACGCCGACGGAGGTCGGCCATATCGACATCGAAATCTCGGTGCTCAGCCCGCTGGAACGCACCGATAACCCGCTAAACCTGGAACTGGGCAAACACGGCATCTATATCAAGAAAGGTTTTCGCGGCGGCTGCTTCCTGCCGCAGGTCGCCACCGAAACCGGCTGGACCAAGGAGGAGTTCCTCGGCTACTGCTGCAGCCATAAGGCGGGCCTATCGCCCGATGCCTGGCGCGACCCTGATACGGAAGTAATGCTCTTCACCGCCGAAATATTTTCGGAAGAGTCGTCAGGACAGGCATGAATCGCGTACTGTTCAGGTTTGTATGAGTGTGCACCCAGTTAGCGGAAGGTTAGTCAAAAAGTATCTCGTCACCTGCAAAGTAAGTAATAATTAAATCCGCCCCGGCGCGTTTGATACTCAAGAGGGTTTCGCGGATGACCACGGCCTCATCCAGCCGGCCGCGGGCGGCCGCAGCTTTAATCATGGCGTACTCGCCGGAGACCTGGTAGGCGGCGATAGGGAGGTTGAAGCAGTCGCGCAGGCGGCGGATGATGTCGCCGTAATAACCGGCGGGCTTGACCATGAGGATGTCCGCGCCTTCGGCAATGTCGGCCTCCGCTTCCCGCAGGGCTTCATCGCTGTTGGCAGGATCGAGCTGGTGGCTGCGGCGGTCGCCAAAGCTGGGTGCTCCCCCGGCGGCCTCGCGGAACGGGCCGTAGAAACTCGAGGCGTACTTGGCGGTATAGGCCATGATGGGGATATGGCCGAAACCATTGGCATCCAGCCCTTGACGAATAGCACTTACCTGGCCGTCGATCATGCCTGAAGGGGCAATCATATCCGTACCGGCCCGGGCGTGGCTCAGCGCCTGCAAAACCAGGCGCTCGCGGGTGGCCGCGTGGTCGAGTACTCGCCGGCCTTCGCGTTCCACCAGCACGCCGCAGTGGCCGTGGTCGGTGTATTCGCAGAAGCACAGATCGGTAATCAGAACCAACTCCGGTGTTGCCTGCTTCAACGCCCGCAAAGCCCGCTGGATAACACCGTCGTCATCGTCGAGGGCGCAGGCCCCGAGCGGATCCTTCACTGCGGGGATGCCAAATAACAGGACCGCTCGTACATCCCTACCAACAAGTTCGCGGGCGAAGCCGGTCACTTGATCGACCGACCACTGATACTGACCCTCCATGGCGGTGATGGGGTGCTTAACGTTCTCGCCGTGATGGATGAACAACGGCATGATAAGGTCATCCCGCGACAACGTGGTTTGTTGCACTAGACGGCGGATGCGTTCATCCTTACGCAAACGGCTGAGATTTTTGAAGGTTTCTTCCATGATTATGCTTGCTTTACTTGATCAGGCGCGAGATGTCCTTGAAAGCGGGGTGTTTACTGTGGCGGACCATCTCCATGATGGCCGCCTCGGTGGTGGTGACCACGGCTCCGGCGGCACCGACACGCTCCAAGGCGATGTGGTGATCGCTGATGCGGCGGCTGCTCAAGGCGTCGGCCGGGAGAAACGGTTTGACGCCGGAGACCAGCAAATCAAACGCTGTTTGGGCGATACAAACGTGTGTCTCGATGCCGATGAGGATGGCCTGTTTCTTTCCACTTTGTTCAATCGCCGTCTTGATCGCTGAATCACCACAGAGGCTGAAAGCGGTTTTATCGTAATAACGGCACTCGCCCAAGGCCGTTTGAATAATTCCCACTGTCCGCCCGAGACCCTTGGGGTATTGCTCGCTGACGATAATCGGCACATCCAGCAACTTTATTGCCTCGATCAAGATGCGGCTGCGCTCGATAACACGGTCCATACCGCGAATGTATGGGGCAAAAGCCTCCTGAATATCGACAACCAGCAGTAAGGCATTTTCACAATCCAAGGTATGAGTCACGATAACGATTTTTCCTTATATCAGGTCAATATGCCCTACGGGCAGCTATTCCCGTTCACAAATAATTGTAACGTTAAGGTCGTTTTTTGACAAGTTAGTCATTAGCGGCCACGGCCACCACCGCGGCGGATATTTTACGCGGACCTAACTTGCTGCATGCCCAGGCGGCGGCGTTAAGGGTGGCGCCGGTGGTGGTGACGTCGTCAATCAGGCAGATGTGCCTACCGGCAAAACGCGCATCCGGACGGGCCGCAAAAGCGCGGTGCAAGTTGAGTCGTCGTTGATTGAAGGATAGAGAGGTTTGCGGGGGGGTATAACGGATGCGAAGCAGGTCGGCGTTGACCCGGACGTGACGGTCCTGGCGGTTCAGTTCCGCCGCAGCAGCGCGGGCCAGCAATTCCGCCTGGTTATAGCGGCGCACCCAACGCCGTCGCCAGTGCAGCGGAACGGGAACCAGCCAATCAACGTCTGTGAACAGGGGATTGCCGAGAATGGCCTCGGCAAGCAGGCGGCCTAAAAAAGCATCCAGTTCCGTCCGGCGGCCAAACTTTAAATCCAGAATCAACCGACGCAAAACTCCGCCATAGGGACCCACCCGCACGACCTGGGTAATCCGTGGGCGCTTTTGACGACAACGCTGGCAGCGGCTGTCAATGATTGCATACGGCCCGCTATCCCTGCCACATGTAGGGCAATAAGCAGCCGTCAATGACTCCCGCAAGTCTTCCCAGCAAGCCGCACAAAGGGTATCGGTTTGGTCATCAATAGGTTTCTGGCAACCGGCGCAGCGCGATGGTGCGGCTATTTCCAATATTCCGGATCCCAAGCCGCGAATCAGGCCTATCAAGCCATTGGAAGGGGACAAAAAACGTGTTTTCCCGGTTTTCCCGACTGACATGGGGGCATTATAAACCACTGTAGACAAGGTGTAAAATATAAATTGCGGGCAGGATGCCTGCGACGAGTGGGGTTGACAAAAGCCGGCGAACGTAAAACAATGTCAGAATGGTTTTTACGTTACATCGATATATCTTCCGCGACCTGCTGAAAACCTTCGCCCTGGCGACGGTCGTGCTTAGCGGCGTTCTGGGGCTGGGAGTGATGCTGCCGCTGCTGCGGCGGTTCAGTGTGGATCCCGGGCAAGTGCCCCAATTATTTCTTTATACCTTGCCGGTGACCCTGACGATGGTGATTCCTATCGCGGCCCTGCTTTCAGCAACGCTAAACTACGGACGGCTGTCGGCCTTTAATGAGGTCAACGCCTGCCGGGCCAGCGGCATCAGCATGATGACGCTGATATATCCGGCCCTGGTGCTGGCGCTGCTGGTGGGATTGGCGACGATCCTCTTGGCGTTTCATGTCATCCCCTATTACGCCGCCCGGTGCGAGCGGATGCTGGCCAGCGACGCGGAGAAGTTTCTCTTTCGCACTATCGAAAAGAAGGGCTATCTGGGGGATATGTTTCCGGATTGGTTGATTCACGCCGACCGGGCCTATTATGACCAGCATGTATTAACGGGGGTGGTGGTGGGCCAACTGGACCATAACGCCAAGGGATTAATGATGACCCGGATATTTAGTTGCAGCCGGGTGTATGTACAATTCGACGCTTCCGAGGGAGAGAATTGCTTCAACCTGCGTCTGATCGATCCGACCGTGGTGGACAATGACACCGGGGCCATCACCAAATTGGAAGAATCGACATTGTCGATACCTTTTCCCAGTTTGTTCAGGGATGACATCAAGTTCAAAAATCTTGCCGATCTGAAAGCTATTCAAAACGATATGACGCGTTTCGGACCGTTGCGGGATAACCTTCTGGAGGTGCGGCGGCAACTGATGGTGGAGATGTTCTTTGAATGGTGCGACCGGCAGTTTTATCATCAGGGATTCATCGATATGACCAATCCGCAAGGGAGAATATTACGCGTACATGCCGGTGGTTGTGAACTCAAACGCAGCAGCAGTGTATTCGACCTGAAAAAAGCGGAAAAAAACCGCAATGCTCGAATGGAACCCTCAGCAATAGTAGGGGAAGAAAAGAGCATTCGTATTGAAGAATATCTTCGGCCGGGCGATCGCCGCTCGATGCGGGAATTTACCGCGGCGATAGGCAACCTTACGGTTGCATTCGATCAGGATGTGCCCGTGGTGATGATCTCGCTGGATAAAGTCACTCGAACCACCAGAGGTGAATCTCAAACGTATTATCTCGCCAGGGAAGATTTCACTCGTTTAAAGCCGCCGCCGGGTGATTATGCCGTTCAGGCAAGCGAGCTATCGTTGCCTCAGGCCCGGCAGAGCCCCTTAACCGCCTGGTTGCACGGCGAACCATCGCCATATCTTAATGATAAATACACCGAACTGACGGAAGATGTGCATGAATTGGCATTGGAGATCAAGGCGGAATTGCATTCGCGGCTGGCGTTCGGCGTCAGTTGTGTGGCGCTGGTGCTGCTGGGAACGGCGCTGGGTATTTATTTCCGTAGCGGCCACTTGTTGACGGCGTTTGGTGTAAGTTTCATCCCGGCGGCGCTGTGCCTGATTACGATTTTCACCGGCAAGCATCTGGCGGTGCATTCTTCGCTGGGCGTGACGGCGGGGCTGGCGTTTCTGTGGTCGGGTATTATCGTGGCGGCTGTTGGAAATCTGGCGATTTATAAATTGCTGTTGAAACATTAACGAGCCTATGAAATTAATAAGCCGAAAAACCTGGAATCCGGGCGTGAAGATACTGGACCGGTACGTCGCCCGCGAATTTCTTATCAGCTTCGGCATCGCCCTGGCGGTGGTGTTGCTGCTGCGGATGCTGCTGGATCTGTTTTTGGGCATTGACGAGTTTCTGGAAACTAAAAACGATGACGAGGTGCTGGCGCCGATGATGGTTGTGTCGCGCATTGTGCGTTATTACTGGCCGCGATTATTTCTCTATTTTCGGGAGTTTTCCGGCGTGGTCATCATGCTGGCGGCGACGTTTTCGATGACTCGCATGACCCGTAACAATGAACTCACCGCCGTGTTGGCTTCGGGCGTGAGCCTGAAACGGATGATTGTGCCGGTGGTGCTGCTGGCGATGGGATTCAACCTGCTGATGGCGGCGGATCAGGAGTTGGTGCTGCCGCGGCTGGCCGATGATCTCAACCGTAAACAGGATGAGGTGGACGAGCGGGGCTTGGTGTATTTCTGGCTGGTGCCGGATGAAAAGGGCAATCTGGTCAGTTCCCTGGAATTTTTACCGGATGAAAAGGCCATGCAGAAAGTGCATATTCTTTTACGGGAAGAGGGCCGTTTAGCCGGGCAGATTTTTGCAGCGCGGGCGGATTGGCTGGGCGACGGCCGCTGGCGTCTAACCGACGGCATCCTGCGCACCGAAAAGGGCGATCAACCGGTTATGGAATACAGTTCGACCCTTACACCGGAATATCTCTGGCTGCAGCGCAATTCCAATTACAAAACGCTGATGAGCTTCACCGAGTTAAACCAGTTATTGGGCCACTTAAGCGGGGCGGAATACGCCGAGGCCGTCAGCGAGCGCAACTTCCGGTTCACCGATCCCATCATTAATATGGTGATGCTGCTTTTGGGTCTACCCCTGCTGGTCTCGCGGGAGCGACGCAATACGCCCGCTGTCATCGGCATGGTCCTGCTGGGCGCGGGCGGTTGTTTCGTGGCGACGTTCGTCTGCAAACTTTTCGCCGGCGATGTCTCGCTGGCGAATAATCCCTTCACCCCTTTGCTGGTGGCCTGGCTGCCGATTATCGTCTTCCTGCCGCTGAGCATCCTGGTGCTCGACAGCATGAAAACCTGAGCCACAGGCTTTTCCAAACAGTCGTTGTTCCTACTGCCAATCCGGTTTCTCCGCCGGGATTTCCTGTCGTCCGTGATCGCGACGCCACTGGTTATCTTTTTCCAACGCTGCTTGAAATTCTTCTTCACTCATCTTTTTGACATCCCCATCAAAAAACAACACGTTCCGCCACCCATTGTAATGGTTATCCGGCAAGTCATAAGCGACAATAACCGAACCGGGATCTGACTCGGTCAAGTCGCCGCCGCGATAGGCATACGATATCCCCGATGGATAATACACCCACTGGTCATTCTCCTCGTCCAGCGGCCAAAGCGGTTCTTTACCCTCCAACTCCTCCCGGCTGCCGACCACTGCTGCATCAGCATCGCTGCCGGGACAAATTAACAACCTCGGCTCCAGTCCTTCAGCAGCGATAAGCGTCTGCAATGTCGGCGGCATCGTCTCATCGTAGTCACATTGGTATAAAACGAGATACGCGCCGATCCCTCCAAGTTGACTTTTGCAATTGGCAAGGCGGGCCAAATCTTTCACTCTGGCTATCCCCGGAATTATGATATCCACTGCTGCAATTAAGATGAACGGCGACAACGCCACCAAGATGGTGAGCATCCGGCGCGACCTTTTACGTTTCTTACCCGCCCCGTTTGCCTCCGACACCATGGCTTGCTGTTCGTTCTGGTCCATACGCTCATCCTTAGCCCCCTAACTCGTATCTGTTGCGGAAAGGCCTTGTAGTGACTCTGTCATTCCCGCGCAGGCGGGAATCCAGGGGAAAACCCTGTACTTCAGCAAGTGTATAAGTCCAACAAATACCTTCAGCAACAGGAATTAACTCATCCATTGATGAACCATAAACAACTTCCAGACGGAAACAATTCAAATACAAATAACTACTGAAACGCCAAAGCAGAAGCCCGAATGTAATCACCAAGGCCGCGATAGCCTTTTGATTTGGCCAGGGCGGTTAAGATAACTTTTTCCTCGGCCGTTAGGCGCACGTTGACTTGTTCTGTGCGATTACCCTTCCCGGCGGGCAGCGGCGACGGGCGTTGGGATTCCAATAAATACGCCACTGCGGCGGCCAGCGCCTCGCGGGTGCTGTCGATGCACTCATTGGGCGTTTCGCCGTCACCGAAAACCGTGGGCAGTTCCACGCCCTTGCCGTACCAATGGCCGTCCTCGAACGACATAATCACTTCGTATTGCGCCGCTATTTTTCGGGCCTTGGCCAGAATTTTAGCGTCGAACGGCTTATCCAATTTTTTCGATTTGCTTGACATAATAAGGCTTCACTTTTCCATCATGGACGGGCACAACAAATATCTCCGCACCCGACTTTTCAAATATATGATGCGAGACGGAGATTCGGACAAGGCGGTATCCTTTCTTCTCCAGCATCTTCTTGACAACGCTGAATCGCTTATCGCTCGCCATTACACAAGTATAGCCCAGGATATACTTATCCGCAAACAAAAAATCCGGTATTTTCGATTTTTCAACGAAAATACCGGATTTAAGTATTTAAATGCAGATCGACCGTACTATTAGATGAATCGACTAACTCTCGACCTTGGCTGCGGCGACTTCGGGTTCGGCGGATTGTTCCTCATCCCAGCGGATCAGGCCGGAATCGTATTTATCCACCAGGTCCGGATGGCTGGCGATGACGCGCACCGAAAAACCGCATTGACCGCTGTAACGGCAGGGAATCTGGCCGGTAAAGACGTGCCATCCATCCCGCACATCGCCCTTGGCCTCCATCGCCACCGCTTCGCCGGAATGGATTTGCCCTTCGGCGTCCACAGGACCCTGGTAAAGCTCCACTGAGACATCGCCGGGATCAATCGCGCCCAATCGTATCTGGCAGCGCACTTCCAGCTTGCCGCCCACCAGCAGTTTGTCGTGGGCCACCGCCTCCACCTTGCCAATTTGCACCTCGCCCCAGCGGTCGCGCATGGAATCCTTCCAGTCCGCCAGCGTTTTGGCCCGTTGGAGGTTATCGGCAATAAATCGGTCATAGCGGCGCAAACTCGGCAGATAAAATCCCTGAGCGTATTCCGACACCATGCGATTGGTGGAAAAATGCCCGATGAGTTTCTGCATTGAACCTTTCATCATCCGCAGCCAGTTGCGCGGCAAACGGTCGCTGCTGCGCTGATAGAAACACGGAATGACTTCTTTTTCCAGCAGGTCATACAGCGCCCGCGACTCGACGGCATTCTGGTAGTCCTCATCCTCATAGGTTTCGCCGCGGCCGATGGCCCAGCCGGTGTCATGGCTGTAACCTTCGCACCACCAACCGTCGAGGATACTCAAATTCAGGCCGCCGTTGGCGAGCACCTTCATGCCGCTGGTGCCTGACGCTTCCATGCCTCGTCGCGGCGTGTTCAGCCAGACATCCACACCCTGCACCATCGTGCGAGCGACGTTGATATCGTAATTTTCCAGGAACACCACCCGGCGGCGGAAATCCTCCTTGCGGATGGCGTGCACCAGCTTACGAATGAGTTCCTTTCCTTGCGTGTCGCGGGGATGGGCCTTGCCGGCGAAGATAATCTGCACCGGGCGCTCCTTGTTACCGATAATACGGGCGAAACGCTCCATGTCCTGAAACAAGAGTGTCCCACGTTTGTACGTTGCAAATCGCCGGGCAAAACCGATGGTCAGGGCTTCCGGATCCAGCACTTCATCCGCCAGGGCGGTTTCCACCGGGCTGGCGCCGCGGTGCTCCAACTGCTGGCGCAGGCGCCGGCGGGCGAAGGTCACCAGACGTTCGCGCCGGCGTTCATGGGTGCGCCATAATTCTTCATCGGGAATCTGATCCACTCGATTGAATACCCGCATATCGCTGGGCCGATCACTCCAGCGCGGGCCTAGATAACGGTCGTACAACTCGCTCATCTCGCGCGATATCCAGCTTCGCACGTGAATGCCGTTGGTAATGGAGGTCACCGGCACTTCATCCACCGGCACATCGCCCGCCCACACCGGCTTACACATCTCGCGCGAGACCATGCCGTGGAGCTGGCTTACGCCGTTACGATGTGAACTCAGCCGCAAGGCCAGCGTCGTCATGCTGAATGACTCATTGCGGTCTTGCGCTTTGATGCGGCCCAACGCCAGAAATTCATCCCAGCTTATGCCGATTTGCTGGAAGTAATTGCTGAAGTATTTTTCCATCAAGTTCGGCGCGAAAACATCATGTCCCGCCGGGACGGGTGTGTGTGTGGTAAAAACATTACCACTGACCGTGGCTTCCCTGGCCTGGGCGAACCGAAGTTGATGCTTCTCCATAACCATCCGAATGCGCTCCAGACTTAAAAATGCCGCATGACCTTCATTCATGTGGCAAACTTTGGGCGCAATGCCCAACGCATTCAATGCGCGGATTCCGCCGATGCCCAATAAGATTTCCTGACGGATGCGCATCTCACTGTCGCCGCCGTAAAGTTGGGCCGTTATTTGGCGGTCTTCCAGACGGTTGCAGCGTAAGTTCGTGTCCAGCAAATATAGATTTACCCGCCCTACATTTACCCGCCAAATTTGCACCACCACGTCGCGGTCCTGAATGCCGATGTGGAAACGGATCGGACGGCCGTCTTCACGCAACATCAAGGTTACCGGCATGGTATAAAAATTATTGTCAGGATACGTTTCCTGTTGCCAGCCGTCGGCATTCAGATATTGCTGGAAATATCCCTGGCGGTACATCAACCCGACACCGACAAGGGGAAGACCTAAATCACTGGCGGATTTGAGGTGATCGCCGGCGAGAATGCCCAGGCCGCCGGAATAAATGGGAACGCATTCGGTAAGTCCGAATTCAGCGGAAAAATAAACGATTATGTCCGACGGTTGCGAAGGACCAAGCGAATTAAACCAAGAGGGTGATTGGAGATAATTACGCAATTTCGTTTCCACACGGTCGATATAGGCCATAAGGCTATCATCCCGCACCGCGGCGTTAAGACGATCCTGAGACAGTTCCCCCAGCATTTTTACGGGATTGTGGCCGGTGCGCTCCCAGAGATCGCGATCGAGACGGCGAAACAGCTCAATAGCATCTCGATCCCAGCTCCACCAGAGGTTATAGGCGACTTCTCGCAACGGCTGGAGTTTGGGGGGTAAAGAAGGACTGACAACAAAGGTTCTTACAGTTCTCATGATGACTCCGTCCTATGTCAACTCATCAGGACCGATAAGTTATTCGGTTTTTACCTGCACCATGCCATCCGCATATAACGGAAGGTTATTAAATATTGTCGGCATGAAACATATCGTACTGAAACGCAAGCAGTTGTCTTTTTTTGTCCGGCGGGTTATCTTCCGACGCCGGGATAGTGAATACTCCTTATTCTATCGGTCATAAGAAGCGATTCCAACTATAGCACCATAGTTTTTTCTCGTCAGGGATATAAGGATAAAAATGACAGGAATATCTGGGCCGTCCGATAAGCAGCATAAAGTTGATTTTCAGTCTTGATACATCAGAATAAGACTGGAGTAGAGAAAAAGATTGACCGATGTAACATGCGGAGAGTTTGTAAGTTATAGTGTTTTTTGTCGTATTGAGCAAGGCATGAATAAAGTCGCTGCGCGGAATGTTGGTTTTGTCTCCACGCGACTGGCCGGGACCGATGGGGTATCGCTGGAAACAGCAAAATGGGCCAGTATTTTTGAAAAAGAGGGATTTGTTTGCTATTATTTCGCCGGGGAAGTTGATCGAGCGTTGGACAGATCCATGGTGGTGGCGGAGGCTCATTTTCGCCATCCGGAGATACTGAAACTGCAGGAGGAATGTTTCGGTCGGCAGACGCGCGCCCCGGAAACTACCGATAAAATTGAACGCATCAAGAGGACACTCAAGCAGGCCCTATACGAATTTATCCGTAAGTTTAACATTTGTACGCTGGTGCCGCAAAACGCCCTGGCAATTCCGCTGAATATCCCCTTGGGGCTGGCGCTGACGGAAGTCATCGCCGAGACGGGCATCAATACGATAGCTCATCACCATGATTTTTACTGGGAGCGACAGCGATTTTTAAATAATGCCGTATGGGATTATATCAATATGGCTTTCCCGCCACACCTGCCAACGATCCAACATGTGGTCATCAGCTCATCAGCGGACAATCAACTGGGTCTGCGGACGGGCATCAGTTCGACGCTGATGCCCAACGTGATGGATTTTGAACATCCGCCGGAAGCGCCGGATGAATATGCACAGGATGCACGGAAATCGCTGGGAGTGGCGGACGATGAATTACTGATTTTACAGCCGACGCGAATTGTTTTGCGTAAAGGCATTCGCAACGCCGTGGAGTTGGTGCATATGCTGGGTCGGAAGGCGAAACTGGTCATCAGCCACCGGCCGGGTGATGAAGGGTACGAATACGCCGAACGGGTAAAATATTATTCGGAGCTATTCGGCGTGCAAACAGTATTTGCTTCAGACATTATCGACGAAAATCGCGGCTGGACGCGCGAAGGCCGAAAGATATATACGCTTAACGACGTCTATCCGTTCGCCGACCTGGTGACATATCCTTCGACATTCGAGGGATTCGGTAATGCGTTCCTGGAGGCGGTTTATTTTCGCAAGCCGCTGGTGGTGAACAATTATTCCATCTATAGCACGGATATCAAGCCCAAGGGATTCGAGGTCATCGAATTCGACGGTTTTATCAGCAAAGACACCGTGCGGCAAACGCAACGTGTGCTCGACGACGCGGCGTACCGGCACGAGATGGTGGAGAAAAATTATCAACTGGGTCTGATATATTTTTCCTACACCGGCCTGCACCGAAAACTGCATAACCTGATCGCCGATTGCCATTCCACCAACCTGCAAACCCCCTGTGGCTGCCTGCAAAACTGCAAGTGTGTTCCTGATACTCCGCCAACGGTAAACGGCCGGGCCTATCAATAATCACATCATTTGTAGCCGAATAATATTGTTTTCTTTTGCCAGGGAATCCAGGGGGAATATGATAATTATAGGGCCAACAAAGAGTTACCGTCACGTTTGAAAATGGTTATATCACCGTTTCGTAAAATCTCAGATATTGAGCATTATTCTATTTTTTAACTTTATATCGATTGTCAGGGGCCACGGTTCTGTTATGTATCGTCCTATCCATAAAGAAGATATGACGGGTGAATGATATTTATTGATCAAAAATCCACCGATATGACGGATTTTTCAAAAGATTCTTTGTGAATTTTTTCCAATTTTGACTGATTTTTACTGTTTCCTATACGGAACGGTTGTCCTTATGAGGCGCCGGTGACGATATTTAAAAAAGGATGGAGTTTTTATCTTTTTTACGAGCGTGTGAATGTCAGATTCCCCGTCATCTAGATCGAAAGTTTCGGTCCATTTGGGCCAACAGTTTATTCGTTTGTATCAGGCGAATGAGGCACGGATCTACGGCTATATCCTAAGTATGATAGGCCATTGGTCGGAAGCGGATGACCTGATGCAGGAAACGGCGTCGGTGATGTGGGGAAAATTCGAGCAGTTCGAGCCGGGCACGGATTTCGCCGCCTGGGGCATGAGCATCGCTCATTACGAAATTTTGAATTATCTAAAGAAAAAAAAGGAAAAGCATCTACAGTTCAGCGAAGAAACGATGGCGGCGCTGCATCCGAAGATCGAGGAAGTGTCCCAAAGCGCGGACCAATTCCGCGACGCTCTCAGAAAATGCCTGTCGTTGTTACCCGATAAAGACCGACTGTTGATCAAATTACGCTACGAAATGGGCGCGACGGTGCGCAGCGTATCGGAGCGTATAGGTCGGCAGGCGACTACCGTTTATAAGGCCCTCCAAAGGATTCATGCGCGTTTGTATGTCTGCATACATCAACGACTGGATCTGGAGAAGTATATATGAGCAATACGCGATATTCCAGATTGTTTACCTTGATGAGCGCGCTTCATGATGAAACGATTCAGCCGAATGAATTTGTCGAACTGGATCGTATGCTGGCGTCGGATGATCGCGCACGCACTATATATGCCCGTTACAATTATATGTGCGTGGTCTTGCGGAAATTCCATCATACCCAGGCAAACACATCAATCGCTGATACGTCCGATAAATCCGCTTGCACAATGAACCCGGATGACTCAAGCGTTTTTCAGGAAGTCGTCGCCCAGGATCTGCACGATACGGCCATTCGCCAGGCATTGGAGGAAGCTCAGGCGCAGCAGCAGGCATTGGAAGAATCAATAACTCGGCAACGACGGGCGATCAAACCCCGGTTCGGACGTAAAGAGATGTTTGGCGGATTGTTGCGCATCGCGGCGATGTTAGCCGTGGCGGTGAGTATTATCTGGCTGGATCGGTTGCTGTATCGCGCCAACAGGCAGGAACCGCCGGTGCTGGCGACGGTGGCCGACACCCTGAACGTCCGCTGGTCGATAGCTCCGGAAAAAACAACCATCAGCCGCGAGGAGTTGCGGCTGGAGGAAGGCTTTGCACGGCTGCTTTTCGCCAATGGTTCGGAAGTGCTGGTGGAAGGGCCGGCGATATTTGCCTGTCGCACCGAGGACAAGCTGTATCTGCATCAGGGGAAAGTCCACGCCCAGGCGCCGCCGAATGTGTATGGATTTACGGTGGAGACGGATACGTTTACAGTGATGGATTTGGGGACGGCGTTTGGTGTGGATACGGACGAAGGCGATGCCGGATTCGGAGAAGTGCAGGTGTATGACGGGGAGGTGAAACTGTTCGCGGGCAATCCGGGTTCGAAGACGTCGGCGTCGGAACTGCTGCAAGCGGGTGAGGCGCGGCGGGTGAACACGCGCGACAAGACCATAGAAAAGGTTGAGTTTGATCGGGACGCTTTTGCGCGCAACTGGCAGGAGACCCATTTCTTTGTACGGACCAGCGGCCAGGTGCGTTATAGCAAAAGTATCCCGTTGGACTTAGGTTACAATCAATATGAAAATGATGAAACCATGTTTCTGTTTACCGAACGGCGCCAGTTTGAGTTGCCGCAGGCGTTGCCGGTGCTGATTCCTGACGTTACGGGAATGCGAACGAGCCAATTCGTGGACAAGACGCTTCCGGCGGGGACGCGCGTGGATTGTTATTTGCTGCATGTTGATTTGAAGGAAACGCCGCAGAAACGGTCAGAAGACACCATTGTCTTCCTTGAGGGCCAATTGCAGTTTAATCGGCCGATCCTGGGGCTAATCGTGACGGGGGAGAAACTAAACGAGACGGATGCGCTGCTGGGCAACGCGACGACGATTTATTCGCAGCAGTCCAAACGCGGCATTCTGAGCCAGACGGACTGGTTCATTCTCAGTGACGACAGGCGGACACTGGATATTGAGCTGAATTTCAAGAACACCGAAGAGATGCGGATTTTGGTGGCGTCGGAATAACAAGAGATGAATCATGGAGCTTTGTTAAAAAAGGAGGTGCATGAGTAAAACAACTTTTTTAGTCGAACCGGTGTGTAGCCGGTGATGTGTAATTTTGTTTTTTGTGGTTCAACTCCAAAAAAGTTGGTGGATTTAAGCGGAACATGCCTGCTTAACCTTTAACACGAAGTAATGGTCATCATGAAAGCCG
>JAFGBA010000021.1 GCA_016933395.1 Sedimentisphaerales bacterium
CCTTAATGGGTCCGGGGGCGAATGGTATCGACCGGACGAGTTGAGGTTCAGGTGGCGTGCCCAGGATGTCGGTTGGCCTGGTTAATCATCCGGCAAAAAACTTTAAGCGACAACTCACAGTTGCGCATGGCGGCCTAATTGACCGCCCGTCGGGCCTGCGACGCCCACTAGCGGGTTCCGGCGAAGACAGTGGGCTGGTCCCTTCCGGCTGTTCGGCCCGGCGGGGATAACAAAACAGTCGAGCTGGCGGCGACGGCATCCTGTCGTTGAGAGGCCGTCGCGGCGAGATTTAAACCAGCGACTACGCACGTAGAGGCCTGTTCCGAAACGTTTCGGGACGCGGGTTCGATTCCCGCCGCCTCCAGTCTTCGTTCGCCGCGTATCTGTCTCGCGGCGAGCGAAGACTGCCGCGTCGAAGCCGCAGGCGAAGACGGGCATTTGGTCCGCAAAAGCGGCGAACTACGTCTCGGCAAGCCTGAAGGGATGGGCTATGGAAGGAAAATTCTGGTACGTCTATATGCTACAAAGTATCGACCCTCCTGGCCACTGGTATGTCGGATTGACGGAAAACCTTGTTGCTCGTCTTAAAGCCCATAACTCGCTGAAAGTTCCGCATACGTCGAAGTTTGCGCCATGGCGGATCGAGACCGCTACCGCTTTCCGCAACAAGACCAAGGCCGCCGCCTTCGAAAAGTACCTCAAAAGCCAGTCCGGCCGGGCATTTGCAAAAAGACACTTTTAAGCTGAAATTATCCACATGAAGAAAAATAATCTGCGCATCGTAGCCATCGGCGGCGGTGAGTTGCGAAAGCTGGAAACGTTGCCGTTGGATAAACTGGTTGTAGATATGACCGGCAAGACCAGGCCAAAAGCGTTATTTTTACCCACGGCCACCGGTGATTCAGAGAAATATATCGAAACATTTACGGAAGTATATGGCCGACGGCTTGGTTGTCGAATTACGGTGTTGCGATTACTGTCGCAACGTCCGGCCAAGCAAGAGATCAGCGAAAAAATCAACGAAGCCGATCTGGTTTATGTTGGCGGCGGCAATACCCTGCGCATGATGAAACGCTGGCGAGCGCTCGGTGTGGACAAGGAACTGATTAAAGCCGCTCATAAAGGGACAGTAATGGCCGGGCTTAGCGCGGGAGGCATTTGCTGGTTTCGGTATGGTGAAAGTGATTCGAGGAAATTTTCTGGCAAAGCGGGCTGGAAGCATATCCGCGTCAAAGGACTGGGGCTTATCCCGTTCTTGTTTTGTCCGCATTATCGCCGGGAGAAGCGGGCAAAGCCGTTGGCCGATATGATTCTTCACTATGGTGGCCATGCAATAGCCTGCGATGACAATGCGGCTTTCGTAGTGGAAGGCGACTTATGCCGGGCCGTGACAACAAGGCCAAACGCCAGAGTGGTAATGTTATACCGTGATAAAGGAACGCTTCAGCGATATCGAATAAATGCCGGAGGAAAACCAATAAAATTATGCGATCTATTGAAGTATCAGTCAGATTAAGTTTATCGTATATAATTTATTTTATCGGGATGGTTACGACCGCGGCGGAAAAAGGCGGCATTTCAAAAAGGATTGCATTGCCGGCCAGGTCGGCTTTTCCGGTTATGGGTTTAATGACGTCGGGATTATCGAACGTATTTTCGGTCAAGGGCGAGTCCGCCGTTATGAGAGTCATTGTAGGTTGGTCAGGTGTGTGATCGTCCGCTATTGTCGCTCTGGCGGTTACGGCGTAGTCGAAGGGATTCACCGCTTTGAGGTATAGGGTTTTGCCATCCTCGGTTTTCGTGGCCACGACGTTCAGCGGGCAAAGATAACTGTCAATCTCGACGCGAAGCGGGGCGTAGTGGTCGCGCCATAACTTCATCACCACGTAATTGGGAATGGCGAGCCAGCAGCATTGGTCAAACCATATAAAGGCGAAGGCATCGGAGCCAGACACATGGCGCAGAAAAATCGCCGGCCCGGCGATTCCCACAATATCGCCGCACCGTTCGAAAGCGTTCAGGATTCCGCCGCAATAGAGTCCGGCCCGCCAGTCCCAGCTAAAGGTGTTCCATTCCGAGACGTTGAGTTTCAGGTTGGGATTTTTCGAATGTGCGATCAATTCTTCCGTTCGGCGGATGTATTGTTCGTAGATATCCGGCCCGGAGGCAAAACGTTCCGGCAATTCATAGTTATGAACGCTGAGGTAATCAACCTTATCAGCGCAACGTTCGATGAGGACGCGGTTCCAGTAAAAGCCTGACTCGTTTTCCCCGTAGTAACCGCTGCCGCAGGCGGTCAGTTTGATCGAAGGATCCATTTTCCGCATTGCGGGAGCGAAGCGGTTGACCCAATCGGCGTATTCCTCGGGTTTCATGTGCCAGGTCTCGTTATCGATTTCCCAGTACTTTACGTTATATGGTTCCGGGTGGCCGTTGGCGGCGCGGACTTTGCCCCATGTTGAATCGGCCGGGCCGTTACAGTACTCGATCCAATCGCATACTTCCTGCAGGAAGTTATTGTCCAAAACCTCATGGTTCCAAAAATGCGTGCCGATGTTGACGACAATAAGAGGCTCAGCGCCAAGCTTTCGGCACATCGCAATAAATTCGTCTGTTCCAAAGGCGTTGACATCCTTGTCGTCCCATAAAACTATCGGGAAAGCTCCTCGTTTGTGCTGAGGTCCGATGCCGTCTTTCCAGCGATATGGCGATGCGTAACAGCCGCCCGGCCAGCGAATAATCGGCGGCCGCAGGTCGGCAACGGCCTGGAAAAGATCCGCCCGATAGCCTCCCGACTGCCGCCAGGATTCCGGCATCAGGCTTACCTGGTCGATCCAGACGGTTCCCTTGCCCTTCACCATGATTTCAATGGCGGCTTCGTTCGCTGATGCGGTAGGTTTCAACTTAATGGGGAATTCTTTCCAATCTTCGGTCGAAACGGAAGAGGATTGTTGGGCGAGGATTTTATCGCCGATTTTAAGTCGTACAATCAGATCACCGACAACTTTTCCGAGCGCCCAAAACGAACCGGCATAAACTTCACCCGCACGAATACATAAAGGCTGTTGCGTCAGGCCCCCCGGTTCGCCTTGGGACTCGATTTTCCGGCATCGCTTGCCGTTCAAAGGATTCTCTGTTGATGTGGAGACTTTGGCGACGCCAAAGGATTGCCACAACGGGAAATTACCGGCATGTTGCCGGGGCAGAGGCGGTAGTCCCTCGTAGAGTGTTTTGCCATCCAGCGAAGTGACCTTTAAATTTCGGAACTTTGCCTGAGTAGTCCAGGTTCCCACACCAACGCGTCCATGAGTTGGGCCTTTGCCGTCGTCGGTGTAGTCAATGATCAGCTTGTCGTCGAGCCAGAAGCGGATGCGGGGACCTTCGCATCGGCCGCGAACGGTGTACCACCGACCGGTTTCGATTTGCCCCTCAACGTGCGGAGTAACTCCCTCCCAACGGTCGTTACCCTTGATGCCTCGTTCCAGCCCATGACCGGTGTTGCCCCATCCGCCGAAATTGGTCCAATAATATTCCTTTTCGTTGAGAACGCGGAGGTGCATGAAAAAACCTTCGTCCCCGCCGGTTTTGCACGCTTCCATGGTGAATTCGTAATCCGACCAGTCCGGGTCACCGAAAATCAACTTCACATTTGGTCCCATTCCCTCCTGAATGACGCAATTGTCGATGATTTCCCACGTCGCGTTCAGGCCGCTGCCCTCGAAACTACGGTCCCAGATTAATTCACCCCACAAACCTCCATTGACAGAATGGAAAATATGTTCCAAAAAATGGCCATAAACTTTTTCGTCAACTTTATTTAGGACGCGGTCCGGATATACCGTGAACGAAGTATTTTCTGCAAAAACAGCGGAAGTAATCAAGCTAAACAGAATCAGACAGATAAAGTTGATTCGTTCAATTACCATAACTTGCCCCTTTGTTTGGCAGTAGGAAGTTCGTATTACAACGGCTGCATTGTATTGTTAAGGAATATTTTATAACTGAAAAAACTTTCCGGGAATTTTCCATAAAAGATCTTTCAAAGAGAGGATTATAAGTAAGGGTGTGAAGTCCGTGCAAGCATCTTTACACTATTTCACTATATTTAATGGTTTTGAATATAGTGGAATCAACTCTATACCGCGGATCGATAGAATGAACATCTATCTATGATCCTAACCAGAGGGCCTGGATACGAGGGGTGGCGGCAAGTTTTTCCAGTTGGGCCTTGAGGTCCAGAGGGTTTTCGTCCAGTGCGGCCTTTCCGGAGAAGAGCAGTTCGCCCAATGACGGCGGGCGGGCGTAGCGGACGACGGTGGGATTGGTGATGCCAAGTTCCCCGGCCAAATCATCGATGACTTCATCGAGAAAGGCGATATCATCGATAAGTTTGTTTTCATACGCTTCCGAGCCATCATAGACATCGCCATTGGCAATGTTCCAGGCGGCGTCATCGCTGAGGCCGCGACTGTCGCGGACCACCCGGACAAACCGCTGATGGATGGTGTCCAGGTCTTCGCGAATGTCGGTGATTTCCGCTTCAGTGGGCATGCGGAAGGGGGTGTTATGATCCTTGAAGGGGGCGCGGCTGGATTTGACGATGATTGGATTGACGCCGAGTTTGTCCTTGAGGGTTTGCTCAATGACCAGGTTAAGATAGATGACGCCGATACTGCCGACCAGGGAGTTTTCCTGGGCGTAAATTTTCTCGGCTGCGCAAGCGATCCAGTAGGCTCCGCTGGCGCCGAGTTGTTCGATACATGCGTAGAGAGGTTTATTGGTCTCGTTGCGGAAGGTCTTGATGTAGCGGTTGATCATTTCAGACGGAACAACCTGTCCACCGGGGCTGTTAACGACAAGGATGACGCCTTTGACATCTTCATCCTCGGCGGCCTGGGCCAGTTGTTCCCGCATATCCTCCGCGGTAACCATATCGATGGATTCACTCAGGTGGATCAGGGCGATAATCTTGTGGGAATCATCACCAGGGAGATACTCGACGGTGCGGAGGTTGTGTCGGCCAACCAAGCCGCTGGCGGCGATCATTAGGATCAGATAGACATTGAGCAAGATGGATAATATCAACATGATTCTAACAAATCGTTGCCAACCGCGACGGGGAGGAGTTGGCGGTTGGTAGGGATATGCCATCGGAACGACGGCTGTCGGCCGGGGCGGGGGAGGAGGCGTCAGGGGCGAGGGTGAAGCTGTGGGTGGATTTTCGGGCGGTTGTTGTTCCACGGTAACATCTCCTGCATAAACTTTAAGGTATATATCTGGTCCTTCATTATCTATAAATATATCCTTGAGGCAAGGCTTTTATTATCCGGCGAGGCGTGCTTGCAAAGGAGGACAAGGCGGGCTATGATGGCGATTATGACCTATAACGAGCAGGCAAGGACGGTGCAAAGAAAGCAAGGACCGAGCCGGACGACGGCGACGGTAGTGCTGGGCGGGATTTTGATCGCCGGAGTTCTGGGGGCGTATCTTTTTGTGCTCAAAAATGCAGGCCTGGATCAGGCGTGGGAGGATGGTCTAACCCTGTTGGAGGAGATCAGCGACAAGGGTTTGGACAGTTACCTCGGCCGTACACCCCGGCGGCAATACTATCTATTGGAAGAGGATGGTCAAACCATTGGTTTTGCCGTAGCGGTATTGGAACCAAAACTAGAGGAGGATAACCGGCTATTTTATCTAGGACGAAACTTGATATATCAGCATGGCGACGAGGACCACGAGGTTATGGAGCATGAAGGCGCCTTTCGTGTGGCCAACGACCTGAAAACCTTCGAATCCAATACTCTTGTCCGGGACACCAACGGGGGGATGCTCGAACAAATGGCTTATCGCGAGGGTGAACTACAAGTACGTCTGCGGGATTCGCTGGGCCGCCAGCAACAATTGATTGTGCCGCGGCGGGAGGACACAATTCTTGTCTGTCCGGGCATGGAGGATATTATCTCCAGTATTTCTTTAAGTCAGAACTTTTCCCACGGCGTTTCGTTTGAGTTGCCGATGATTCACTTGACGGGGAAAGGGCCTCAAGTGGTATTTCAACAATGTTGGGTGATGGAAAGCAACGAAGCATCGCCGGATATGATTGCATCGGATTCCGGACGGGCGGCGAAAGCACGCTGGTATGTGCATAACATTCTCAATAACGTTCAGCAGTTGTATTACGATGAAGAACACCAGCTTCTCTGGCAGAGAGATGATGTAGACCCCCCGCGGATTCGTCGGGCGGTAACACGGGAAAAGTTGCTGGAAGTCATCCCTGAAGCACAACGGGTGCTGCGTCGCTGGTTTGATACTGAGCGAGATACAATGGACAAACAGAAAACAGGTGCTTCTGCGGGCGACTATTTATAATGGTATTATTCACCAAAAAGGAAAATCAATGGCGGAGATTAAAAAAGATGTGGTGATTGTCGGCGGCGGACCGGCCGGCCTGGCGGCGGCATTGTATTGCGGACGGCATCGGCATGATACGATTGTGCTGGAAAAGATGGCGCCTGGTGGGCAAATTAACCTGACCGACCGTATTGAAAACTATCCTGGTATTGTGCAAATAGGCGGTTTTGAACTAGTCGAGCAACTGGTTAAGCAAGTTAAAACCTTTGGGGCTGAGATTAAAAACAGCGCGGAAGTAACCGGCCTGGCGCCCAATAAGGACGGCTACGTCGCGGTGCGGACGGATGATGATGTCTATCGGACTAAAGTTGTTATTTTGACGCCCGGCAGCGAATATCGCAAACTGGGCGTACCAGGCGAGGATAAGTTCCGTCAGGCCGGCAGCGGCGTGAGTTATTGCGGTACGTGTGATGCTCCGTTTTTTCGCGATCGCGAAGTACTGGCCATAGGCGGCGGCAATGTCGCCGTGGAAGACACCATCCACTTAAGCCGCTTTTGCAAAAAAGTAACGCTGATTCATCGGCGTAATGAATTCCGAGCGGAAAAGGTATTGGTTGAGGATTTGCTGACGGAGGCCAAAAAGGGCGTTATCGACATTCGCTATGATACCATTTGCACGTCCATCAATGGTTCGGATAAGGTGGAGTCAGCGACTCTGAAGAACGTAAAGACCGGTAAGTCAGAGGAGTTTGCCTGTGATGGAGTGTTTATTTTTGTGGGCATGGATCCCAATACGGGATTTCTTAAAGACTCTGTCGCACTAAACGAACATGGATACATCAAGTGTGATCCCGCTTACCTGAGGACTAATGTGCCGGGCGTGTTTGTGGCGGGCGATTGTCGCGAGGGAGCGGCAATGCAGTTGGCAACAGCTATCGGTGACGGCGTGGCGTGTGCGATGTTCATGAAGGAATATTTGCGTGATCCCGGTTGGTGGCGGCGCGGCATAGGCGGCGAGATGACCGGCTGGGCGTAACAATACAGAAAATGATATTATTCATAATAAAATGGTCTGGACTCCTGGTGCAAACCGGGCCTGATAAACCCAATAATTACGGTCTGCTCATCATCTGTGTTTTGATTGTGCTGTTCTCGCTGTTTATGATGATACGGATTCGTAAGCGAATTTATCGCGGTCAGGCTCGCCGACAACTTTCCGCAAGCGAGCGAATTAATGAGCGATACGATTCATCGGCGCGCCAAATGCATAGTCAGATGGGTGAACTTATGGCCGAACTGGCTGATTTGGCTCGTCAGGTTAACGGACAACTTGATACTCGTATGGCTCGATTGGAAATCCTTTTACGCCAGGCGGATGAAACTTTGGCTCGTTTGGATGCGGTCGAAGGAAAATTAACTGATGATAAATCGCAAAAAAGCGATAATTCTGGGAAACATCCCCCGCAAAATGCCTCGTCGGATTGGCAGCCTCCTCGCAATCCACTTTTAAATTCTCCCTTGCATCGGGAGGTTATATCCCTAGCTGAAGCAGGTGAAAAGGCCATAGACATTGCCCATAAATTGGGCCGTCCAATAGGTGAAATAGAACTTATCCTAAGCTTGCATGGGAAAAATAAAAATTCTTCTAAAAATTAATAACCCTCCCGGCGGGAAGAAGTTAGCTGAAAATTAAGCGAGATTTTGGGGTGGACAAGTACGTCTGATAACAAATCGGTAATTTTATAATATCCTTTCATATAAGAAGTTATGATTTATATGCCTTGAGAGTAATTATCATCCTCAAATTGACAACAGCCGATAGTAGTGATATACTAAAGTTTGATTATGCAGACAAACGCCCCCCGGGCGGTCAATGAATTGCGGCTTGGTTCCGAAGCGTTTCGGCGTTTCGGAATATTATTTTTAGCCGTGGCGCACTTCCGGAACGGCAATCCGTTTCGGAAGTTTTTTTATAAATGAATAACCTCTGATAGGGTCGCTTTTTATAGA
>JAFGBA010000191.1 GCA_016933395.1 Sedimentisphaerales bacterium
CCGGCAACGATTCATGGCGCCATCGAATGCGGTTGTTCGTTCCCCAAGGCGGGCCGTCCGACAACGCATTGGGATATCCCGGCTCGATCACTCATAATCCTTCAACGTACAATGAGCTAGGAAACCCCCGTTTTCCCCATCATCAATATTATTTTTCGTAAAATGAATTTTTTTGTGCGTATTATGATATTTCTCCCCGTCTGACAACCGGTTAAAATACAGTTTTTGTCGGAATAGGTTGGTCCATAAATATCGCTGCGGAGAAATATAATGAAAAAAACGATCGGTTTCACGATGTTGATAACGATGGGTTGCCTCATTATGGTTCATGCCGCAGTGCTCTCTAAGAAGGCCTGTGGAAAAACCATCGATCAGCCTTTAGTTGGCGAAAATCCCCTGCCCAATTCGCCGGCGGCACGTCGGATTACACCAGCCAATCCTCCCAATCAAGGCATTCTTTTCGTTGACCATTCCGTTAATAATCGCAGCGGCCATGTGGGCCATGCGTTGGTGGAATATGCCGATGGTAAAATTCTCGCCTTCTATTCCAATTGTTCGGCCGATCATAAGGGGCACAATGCCGTAGGCTGGATGGAGTTCAAACGCTCCGTGGATGGCGGCCAGACCTGGGACCCTCCGCAAGTGCTGCCATTTTCCAAGTGGCTCTACGAGGCGAAAATGGGACGAACCGCCATGGTTGAAAAAGCGGTTGCCACCGATAAGGGCGAGATCGTTATATTCTATCTGATGTGCGATATTGACAATGATGTGGCGTGGCAACCCTTTTGGATACCGCTGTTTTCCAAAAGCACTGACGGAGGTCGTACCTGGAGTGACCCTAAGCCTGTCTGCTCAACTCGTGGCCGAATCTATGATGTGGTGCATCAGGATGGTGAAATCAGAGTGCTCCATTTCGCCAACGACGGCGAGGTAAAATGGATTGGCACGTCGAAAGAGCACGTCTATGAACTCTATGTCAGCGGCGACAGGGCGGAGACTTTCCGCAGACGAAGCGTCCTGCCGCTGGACACCAAAGACCGGGGCTACGGCTCACTCGGGTTCCTCGCCGACGGCAGCATGATTGCCTATGTTTACAATAACAACGATGAATACCATCTGGACTACGTCACCAGCGCGGATGGCGGACAAACGTGGTCAGCGGCCAATACCGCCTATTTCAGCCGAAGGATTCGCAATCCGCAATTTATCGCTTTCAACGGAAAATACTATATCCATGGTAGAAGCGGCTCCCATGGTGAAGAAAAAGAAAAGGGACATCTGATTCTTTATATGTCAGATGATGGGATACACTGGGATAATGGTGTATATTTGAGGATGAGGGATGCCGGACTCGGCGCCTATTCCAATAGTATTATTGTCGGCTTAAAAAATGAGAAAACCCCGAATTGCCTTCTGATTCAGGCTTCACATGCTTATGAGTACGACAAGACCAATATACTGCATTGGTGGATGGAATAATTTGTTGTCGCAAAATGTTAGTTAATAGAACTGGATAGCTAAAAAAGCTTGATTAAGGATAGATATATGTATTTTAAAAGTATGATGTTCATCGGTATTCTTCTACTGGTGGTTTCGGCGGGTATGACCGGGGCGCAGACTCAGCCGATACCGATAGCGACGAATTGGGATTACAACTGTCTGCCGCTGGGCCAAGCGGATATGGCGCAGTTTGTTGCTGACGCCAAACAGGCGGGGCTGGCGCAGGTTAATCTTCGCATTTTGAATAAAGGAGCGCTCAATTGCCGCTTGATGGACGCGGGGCATGGGACGGTTTATACGGAAAGGCTGGACGCGTACGGCGCTGATTTTAATCCCTTGGCGACGTTGGTGCAGGAATGTGAACAGCAGGGTATCAAATCATGCGTGTGGATTGACCTGTTTGAAGCGTGCTACGATGAGTTTTTTATCAATAATCCGCAGTTTTGCGCGCAGGGCAAGCCGGGTGAAGCGGATTGCGAGGGGATGCCGAGTTATGCGCATCCGGAGGTGCGGCAGTATTTTCTGGATCGGCTGGATGAATTTATCGCGCTGGGGCCGGATTGTGTTTTCTTCTGCACGAAGTCGAACCATCTGCCGCAGAATATGACGGACTTGGAGCGGAACACCAACGCCGGGTATAATCCGCCGGTGGTGGCGAAGTACCTGGAATTGTATGGGGTGGATATTCTGACGGAGCCTTTTGATTTAGACAAGATGCGGCGGATCAATGGGGAGTTTTTACTGGATTTTCTGGTGGCGGCGCGGGCGAAGCTGAATGCAGCCGGGATCAAGATGTTCACCGGGGCGACGGTGAGCGGGTTGTTCCAGGTAGGATGCAATATAAAGATGCCGTGGGAGCGGGTGGTGGAGCGGCAGGCGACGGACGTTTTGTGCATGGCGAACTCGCGCTCGGAATACTGGGTGTTTTTCACCAGCAGCGGCAAAGCGAAACTGGCGGATATTATCACGGCGTGCCATAACAACGGGATGGAGTTCTATGCCTATTTTATGGCGTCGGGCGGGTATGACACCCTATTAAGCGAGAAAGCGTGGAGCGGGCTGCTGAAATATGTTCCGGTTCAGATGGATTATTTCCGGCAGATGGGGGCGGATGGGGTACTGATTCATGATTTGGACTTGATTTGTGGCTACCAAGCCCAGCGCAAGGCGCTTTGGACGGCAACGGCAAGCTGGACGGGCGTAAGCGGAGCGAGTCCGCCGACCGTCAATAATACGGACCTTTCGTTTACATATCAGGTTCCACAGGGGGACTTCGAGGTGGGGCCGTTGGTGCAGTGGTATGCGATGCCGTCGTGGGAGCTGTTTTACGGGCCTGATGTGCCGGGTAATTTCGCGGGATCGGCGGCCACGGGCTGGTCGGGAAGTACAGGTGGGAATCCGGGCTTTACCGCGGAATACGACTGGAAGGTGATGCACAACGATGACGCTTCGGGGCGGGCCTATTATAGCCGCTCGTCGCTGCTGCTGGTGGCGGAGGCAAATGCCGGGAATTACGCCAACCGTACAGTTGAATGGAAGGGGCAGGATGATATTCCCATCGTGCCGGCCGGTGAGGTGGTGATATCGATTTGGGCGCATGGGGAGGGCTTGCAGGATATTCAGGACGCGGGGTTGAAGGTGACGGTATTGGATGCGGGGGGGCAGGTGTTGGATACGCAACAGGCGTCATGTCCGCTGACGGGGACATTCGGTTGGCAGAAGCTGGCGATACCGTACACGTTCGGAGCGAATGCGGCAAAACTGGCGGTGTCGGCGTTCATGACGGTAGATTCGGGGACGTCGGTAAACCGGCGCAGGTTGTGGTTTGATAAGTTTAGAATCGAGCCGAATCCGCCGCTTGAAGAAGACGCGATTACCATTGTTCACGACGGCAACGCGTTCAAGGGGAATGGGTACGCGCGGTTTAAGGCGCGCAGCAGGGTGGATATGGTTTCGATGGATTTTGTGGGTAATATCACGAACAAGGCAGCGGTGCAATTGGCGATGAAAGCGGCGTCGCCGATGCCGGTGACGGTGATGATAAAAGGGTACGATTCGGCGACCTTCGAGGTGGGGACGGATTGGGA
>JAFGBA010000192.1 GCA_016933395.1 Sedimentisphaerales bacterium
GACGTTACCGAGGATCAGTTGCGCTTTATCGAAAACCGACTCAATCATCGACCGAGAAAAACCCTTGGATTCAAAACGCCTTACGAGATATTCTGTAATGGCTCGAGGTTCAAAACATCACGAGTTGCACTTGGGAGTTGAATCCGCGATTCTATTTAACAGTTCGCGAGTTTCCATTACCTCAGCCCCCAACGAAAGTTGGGGGTCGGACGCTCTGTGCGTTTTTGTGCGCCTTGTCCTTTCGACCCCTGACTTTCGTCAGGGGCTGAGCGTACTGTGAACGGTACTATATCTATAGCAGTAGAATGTCATTGGCCACTGAGTTTTGAATTCTAACGTTTTAGTTGCTTAATCAGCCAGGCCATATTTTTTCCCAGCGTGCGCATGGTTTCCAGTCCTTCGGAGTCATTTTTTACCTCGCCCAAGGGGCCGCCCATGCCTAAGTTCCAGTAGTTGCTGCCCACGACAATCATCTCACCGATGAGGAAGAAATGGTTAATGGTATCGAACGCATGAACCGCTCCCGCCCGCCGCACGGCGATTACCGCCGCGCCGACTTTGCGTTTGAGCAGGTTGCCGCCACCCCGGCAAACATACCCCGCCCGGTCGATGAGGGCCTTGGTTTCAGCGGTCACATCGGCGAAATAGACAGGCGATCCGAAAAGAATGCCGTCTGCAGCGATCATTTTGGTGATACATTCGTTGACAGGATCGTTGTCAATGACGCAACGCTGTTCTTCGGAATGCTCCCGACACCAGCCACAGGCTGTGCAGCCGCGAATGGCTTGGCCCGCCAGTTGCACCATTTCGGTCTTAAATCCCTCGGCTCGAAGTTCCTCCAGGGCGGTATTGAGCAGGATGGCTGTGTTGCCGTCCCTGCGTCCGCTGCCGTTAATCGCCAGAATGTTCATGGTTCATCTCCATGCTAACATCAACCATTGCACTATCTTGCCCAAAAGGAGCTTTAGTGGAGATAATAACACGTGATGCGGTGGATGTGAATACGCAACTCGACCGGCGAATTACGGAAGGGTTCGCATGAACAGATACATTCTGTCGGGGAATTCAAGCCCCGATGTGAAACCGGCGGACATTACTCGTATAAGGCAAGTTAAAGCACAAATTTTCAGCGCGTACGTTAAAAGATATTGTCTAAAAGGCGTTAATTGGGGGTATATCCCAGTTTACCCCAAAAAGCACGCTGCCATTTTTCCAAATCCGGACTTCCCGGGTCCGACACATTATAATATCTTTTTTCGGCGATTTCCAAGGTATATTCACTTTCCCACTTCCACCATTCGGCGTGGCCGTCGGCAAAAGAGAGGGTTTCGCCTTGATCATGACGAACACAGGGCGGATCCCACCACATGGCAGTTCTATAATACACCCCATAATCATCAAAGGTAATTTGTCCTTCGTCGATAAACACCGCTCGGCCGGAGGGGTTGTACACTTTTGTCAACTTTTTATTATACATTCCATCCGCTTTTGCAGGATCATAACAAGCCGGCCAATAATACCCATGCATAGGCGAAATAATGGTATAGGTTACCACTTCGCCATGCTTTTTACTCGACGGACAGCGATAATTTTCCACGTTCGGGCAATAATCCCATAGTTTGCCGGGTTTAATGGCGCGATCAATAAGCCAATCCTCCGGGGCGTTGGGATTTGTTATCAGATAATCGGAGTTGCCCAGCCAGGAATATTCCGTGGTTGCATTTCCTGATTCTTCGGTTTCCTGGTAGGACGCCCGCTGGCAGGAAAAAACCAGAATGTCCTCGTTTTCGTGGGCGTAGATGCGCCAGGCCTGCGTTAACGCCCGGAGATTTGTCAGGCACTTGATTCGGTAAGCCGCTTCCCTGGCTCTATTCAGAGCGGGCAGTAAAATCGATATCAGTAATGCGATGATGGATACCACCACCAATAATTCGATCAGGGTAAATGCTTTACGTTTCATTTTTTCACCTCTTGAATGAGTATCGACATTTCGTCATCATTCATTGTTCTATCCAGGTTTTCGGCCGAAATCAAAGAAAGGTTCGGCGCCCGCCTAAGCAGGCGCCGAACATTACAAGGAGATACAAAATACACCATTGGTTATAACGGCTTCACCTCATCAAGGAGCAGGCGTGTAGGTGTTATCTTCCAGCCATTCCTGCGCAAAGACCGCGAAATCAACCAGGTCCGTGGTGCAACTGCCGTCTTCAACAATATTGCTCAGGCTTTCGAGGCAGACGGAGACGCCGGCGTCGTCGGCATATTCCATCAGGACTTCGTTGGCCGTCATCGCGTAATTGCGGATGCGGAGTTCGTCCACCATGCCCACGATCATCTCGCCGCCGCTGGACGGGTTATAACTCCAGCCCGCGCCAACAACGAATGTGCCCGCCGCGTCCGTGAACGGCCAGGGAGCGTCATGCACGCCCGCCAGTTCGCCGTCAGCGTACAATTTCAATCCGGCGCCGTCATGAGTGACGGCCAGATGCACCCAGGCGTCATTTACCAGAACGCCGCTTGCCCCATTAAACAGCGTCCATATAGCCGTCTGGCGTGCTATGAAAAGATCGCCGGCGATGGCATACTGGCCCAGGTCGAAGACGTAGGGCTTGGCGAGAAATCCCGCCCAGGCCTTTGTCACGTCGCTGGATTTGGCCCAGAACGAAACACTGGCGGCGCCGCTTGTGGCCGGCTGACCGTCCGTGGCGCCAAACGCCAGCGGTACATTGACATACGTAAAGGCGTCATTGCCATCGAAGTTGGCGGCCTGGCCGACCATGCCGGTGTCATAAGTGGGATCGCCCACCGCTGTTCCGGTAAAGGCGCCGCCGGCTTCATCGGGGTTATTTTCAAACGGCCAGTAATACACCACCCGAGGCAATTCCAATGCCGCGGCATTGCTCGATACCGTTCCGTCGGCGTTGGTGACGTTGCAGTAGTAAAAACTAATATCACCGGTTTGCGCATCCTTTACCGTCAGCGTTGCTGTCGCTACGCCGTCATAATCGGCGCCATTGCTTAATAGCACTTCATCTCCGGGCGCACCCGGCGTGGGATCTTCAAACCACTGATAATATAATGTGCCGCTCAGGGGATCGGTTGCGGTTACCGTAAAGTAGGCGTCGTCGCCCTGCGGCACCATCGTATCCGCCGGCTGGCCGGTAATCTGGGGCAGCATCTTAACGGTTGAGAAACTCCATACTATGCCTGTAAGTGCGCCGCCGCCCGAAAGCACTTCATCCACTCGCCAGTAATAGGTGGTGTCGGAGGATAAATCCGGAGTGGGATCGAAGCTGGTGGTGCCTACAGGAAGAGGCGTGGGAGTTTGCAATATCAAGTCGTTTGGATCCGAACCCGTACCCAGATATACATTATGGCCGGTAATATTGGGATTCGTCGTGCCCACCGGTTCTTCGCCGGTGGTCCAGGAAAGAACCTGTTCGCGAGGAACGTCCACCGCGCCGTCGGCGGGGACGGGGTCGTGAGCGTAAATGGAAGCATTGATAACCTGGATGTCATCAATATTCAGCCGCGACCAGGTGGTTTTGACATCGGCCAAAACCTCGATTTGCACCCGCAGATTAATGGCTGCGTCCGCCGTCCAGACGAAAGAGACGGGAATTTCCGGACCGGAATCACCATTTTCTGGCAGTTCCGGAACATCGGCGTTGGTAATGGACGCCAGTTCTTCGTCGGTGTCCGCATTTCGCAAGCTCAGGACAAAAGGACAAACGGGAATGGTCGAGGTGTTGGTTCGCAAAATAGCCGTCACCAGATAGGGATCACCGACAATGGTTGTTCCCAGGTCCTGATAAACCCCGCCGTCAGACTGAATGCCGCTGGAATGATTGTCATCAATCGCCAGGTTCAGCCAATAGACGCCATCTGGATCTTCGGGAATCTGGCCCCAAAGGTACTCTTCGGCAATGGCTACCGCCGGGTACCGATAGTCGGTGCTGCCGGGATTCAAGTCCGCCCAGGTGTCGCCGAAGGCCGTCCAATTAGGAAACGGGTCGGCGTCCGACGGATAAAATGCTCCTCCGATGGCCGGTTGCTCAAAACCGGAGTTTTGCACGGCGCTGATGTCGGCTTGCGCCGCCGTGCCACACGATAACATCAGACCAAAAACAATAAACGCACCCCAAAATCGATTTTTATGACACAACATGTTTACTTCTCCTCATCAAAAAGTTAAAAAATTGCTGTTAAGCCTTTGTTCCACACGTCTGCAATCAATCCATAGAACCTCCTTTCAAAATTAACAGACGCATCCCGCAGTTTTTTGCTTTAATTTTTTAAGGTTGACAACCAGCACCATCTCTGCTAGCAATAGACACACATTGCTTGTTGTCCTCAGCAAGTTTGCTCCGCAGGATGCGTCAAAATAGGGAAATGTCAAACCGGGGACTCTGGCTTGCGCTTCGGAATATTTTTCCGAAAAAGGCCGGGTCCCTTTATTTTTCCCTGTTTTTATGTTTTAGGTTTTTACTTTCGTGCTCACCTCCAAAATAAAATTACTGTATGGTTATGGTCAGTTCGTGAGCCGTATTCGGGCTTAACTTCAGAACCTCGTTCGTATCCATTTTGGCCCAGCCGCCCAGGTGCACCACGATGTTTTTACAAGAGGGATCGGTTAAAGGCTCAATGTGCAAACGGGCCGTCTTGCCGTCGGCGCTGATGTTCAGCTCCATCGTCAGCGGTCCGAAGGGCGTCACCAGGCCGTTGAGCCTGGTCGTCATGCCGGCCTGAGTCCACTTCACCGGCAAGCCCTCCAGCAGATGCAATTCGTCATCCCGGTCAAAGGCCAATATGTGTCCCGTCAAGCGTAAAAATTCGGCGCTGGCGGACACGTGCGGTATGTCTCCGTTTAAGCCTTCGACAGTTTTGTAAACGTCATCCCTGAGAATCGGGATTTCTTCCTGAAAGTTGTAGGCCGGTGAGCAGAGACCGGCAAAGGCCGGCAGCAACTCAGAAGCCTTCCGGCCCTCTCCCAGCCACAGCCACGCATGGCCGTAAAACGAACCGCACTGACACCAGAGTTCCTGCCAACCGGTGGCATTGGGAATTCCCTGGATTTCGTGAGCTTCGAGCATTTTCATGGTGCTGAGCATCAAGGGATCATCCGGGGCAAAGATGCGTCCGGGATACACCGACTGGCAGAAGGACCATTGCCCGCGCGCGCAAAAAGCTTTTTGGGCTTCCGGTCCGACGAGCACGGGAATATAGCGATGGCCAAACTCGTCGATCTGAGCGTCCCGTTCGGCGGCTTTTTGGAAGGTGACGAAAAAATCGTCATATTCTTTTTGCCAGTCGTCAGCTTGTTGTGTTTTACCCAGCCATTGAGCCGCTTCGACGGCGGCTTTCAGCCCGCTGAGATTCCACACGACATTGGTATATTCCGCCGTGACCCCGATGCCGCCATCCCCAAAACCCTCGGGCATCAAATGGTAATTGATTGCCTGGGGATTGCCCTGCCCGGCCTTTTCGCGCAAGCTCTTTATAGCAGCGACCGCCTTTTCGATATGATTCCAGCGCTCCAGCAACCATTGCTTGTCGCGCATCAGGCGGGCGTGCCGGACAACGGCAACGATAGCAATGCCGGTTTCTTTCCAGTGCGTATCTCCGGTTACTTTGGTATGCTGAATGCGTCCGTCGGGCGACTGCAACGTCAGCATATAATCAATATAGCCGTTAACCGCTTCGGTCTGACCCAACATCGCCAGCGTTTCCTTTACAAAGGAGCCGTCGAGAACCCAGTAGTCTCTGTAACACGTCGGACCAAAGAGAAAAACCGGATAGCCATCCCGCGTAACCAGCATCTGGAATAAATCGCGGATGCACGCCTCCACCAGCGCCTGAACCTTCCTGTCCGGCGCCTGAATGACGTCATAGGGAAGGTTGATGCGGTTGGTCCAATAGTCGATAGCCGCCGTCCGTAACTGATGAGCCTGGTCCCAGGAAACAGGCTTTTCCGGGGGATATCCGCCGCGATTAATGGCTACAACCAGGTTTTTTTCTTCACCCGGCGTTAGCTCGATGGTCCGCAATTCGGCCCAACTCTCATCCTCGTCCAGCTTCCGCAACGAGGCAATCTCCCAGGAGGGGGTGATGGTATCACCGGCTTGGAGTTGTAAAAAACCCTGGGATTTATCCCAGCGAATATCAGGACCCTGTAATTCTATTTGCGGCGTTAACGTCGCCGTCGTGCGGCCGGCGTTTTTATAGCTGACCATAATCAGATACTGGCGGGGAGGGTAGTCGTTGCCGGGAGCGTTATTCTCAGGCAGCGAGGTGGGATTAAACCAGTCCAGGGGTCGGGCGAGAAACAATTCCTCCGTAATCGTGACCTTGTCCCTGGTTTTCACGGTTCGCGCCAGGGGTACGCGGGGCGAATGGATTTCATGGCTGATCCAGCGCGTACCGCCGGTGACATTACAGAGCAACCGGAGTTCCAGCCTTCGGCCGGATTGGTAACGACCGTTGCTCTGAGCCGTGCATTTGTACAAATCCCCGGGCGATCCGATCGAGGTTCGCCATTCCGGGAGCGAAAAGTAACGAAAATCCATCTCCTCCGCCCGGAGAGAATTCGCCCATAAGACAAGAATTAACAAAATCGGCATTGCTTTTATCATATTGATATCCTTCATCAGTTTTTTTAAAGCCAAACCAAAGTTACCGCCTAAAGGAAAGTTCGACGTAACATGCTTTACAACGTTCATGCTCATGTCCTGGGAGCATCACTACCGTTCTGTGACCTTTGTGTTTCATTTCGTTTCAGCCAGGGCAATGGATACTTGATGACTTTGGCGCGGATCAAGCGTTATGGATGCTTGTGGGTCTGCATCCGCCCAGTGGCCCAGATGCACGACGATTTTTTCACAGGACGAATCGGATAACGGCATGACCTTCAACGACGCAGACGATCCATCATCTTTGATTTGCAGGCTGCAGGTCAACGGACCAAAAGGCGTCGCAGCGCCGTCCAACCGCGTCACCATGCCCGGCCGCGTCCATTCGACGGGCAGGCCTTCAAACAGGTGCATTTCCTTGCCGCGATCCAGGGCCAGCATATGCATCGCCAGCCGGACAAATTCCGCGCTGGCCCAATTATGCGGCATGTCGCCGTTTTCGCTGATGGGTTCGTCGCGATAGCCTTGTTCTTCCAGCCAGGCCAACAGCGGCGAGGCATGATTGGCGAAGGCGTAAAGCTGTTCGGCGGCGCCGCGCCCATTGCCCTGCCAGAGCAGCGCGTGGCCGTAAAAAGAGGCAAAATAGTTCCAGATACCCTCCGTGAGCCAACCGGTGGTGGTAATCATGCCTTCTTTTTCATAGGTGGCGAGCATATCGAGATTGCCTTTGACAAGAGCGTCATCCTTCTCAAAAAGCTGGCCCGGATACACGCCGTGGCAGAAAGAC
>JAFGBA010000193.1 GCA_016933395.1 Sedimentisphaerales bacterium
CCTTCCATAGATTTCACCCGCAACAACCCTTTGTCCCCGCCTGCCCCTTAAAGAGCAAATTTTGGGCCGAACAGGATTGGGTCAGACACTTTTAATTCAACCTTTGGCGTCTGAACCTTTTCGCAAACGCCCACCACCGCGCGATAACGGCTGCGTCCCAGCCGCTGGATTATTTGGTCGAGAATTCTAGTTTCCGTCAGGCATTCATCTGAAAGCCGCCGATAGCACGCCGCTTCCACGTCCAGCAGCACATCGATATCCGCCGCCGTCGCCGCCGCCATCACGTGGCGGTCTTCCACCCATTCATAGTCGCCGTCCGTAATGCGGCCGGCGGCTTTCCACTGCGCAGCGGCCTTGAGGAATTCTTCATGCGTCAGCGGCTTGTCGTCGGGTTGCAGTTGATACTTCTTTTCGTAACGTTCCCGCAACTCCTGCGTGAATTTGTTCTTTTCCTCGGCGGATAACTTTGTGAACTCTTCCTCGCTGAGTTTCAAGTGCCGCAAAAGCTCATTGCACTGATAACGCCGATTTTCGCTGGTCGTTTTGCCGCAATCGATTACTGCCTGTATGCCTTCGGGCGTGGCGAGATATCCCAGGCAGGAAATCACTTCCTGGGCCAGAGCGTCATCGCTGGTGTTCAGGCAAGCCGCCAGCAACGGAACCGCACGCAAATCCTCGTATTCATACAAGCCATACGCCGACGCCCAGGCAATTTCCGAATCATCGCTTTTCAGGCCCGCCGCCAGCAAATCAAAATCCTGCGGATGCCCAAACGTCCCCAGGGCCATTATCGCTTTGGCCCGCACGGAGGTTGATCCTTCCCCGGCCATCGTGCGAATGCGTTCCAGCGCCGACAGCTCCTGTTGTTTTGTCAGCAGCGTCAATGCCGATATCAGCGTGGTGTCGTCCGTGGATTCGCTCAGCAGTTTTACCAGATGAGATTTCCCCTTGGATCCGTAAGCGCCCCAGATAAATTGATGCGTGGTCGGCCAGGCGACCGGCATGGAATGTTGGACTACGAAAATGCGGCCCTGCTGATCCCGCAGCACCGCCTGCAACATGCCCGGCACGTGCGGATCCTGAGTCATCGCAGCGGCGAATGCCGTATAAAAGACATAATTGTAGTTGGCGGCCAAATCAACGTTACCCGACCACAATGCGGCTATTGTGTCGGCTTCCTTGGTTTGGCCGATTCCCCAAAGGATGGCTCCCGCTCCAAGTTTGAAATAATCATCCCTCTCATTAGCGGCGTCAATGGCCTGAATCTCTGCTTTCAATACGGCCGCTCCCCTCGAACCGGCTTGCACCAGGGTTTGCCATGCCTGGTTCATTTCCATGCCTTTTTGCTGTTGCTGCTCTTTAGTCAATTCCGCCGGATTGATCTTCCGCAATACCGATACGGCCTGTTGCAGTTGTTCCTCCGTCGCTTGTTGCCCCCATCCATAAGGATACGACCATACGATTACCGCGGCCATTCCCCAGGCCATCCATCGTTTCGACATAACAGCCTCCTCTTTGTGTGCGCCACGAGCCTGCTAGCCCGCGTAGAGAACTTCCACAATCAGAACTGTTTAATTTTTTTCCTCGTCGTGCGGTTTGAGGAATTTGTTGATGGCTTTGGCGACGCCGTCGGCGAGTTCATCGGGGCCGGTGCGCACGACGCTTTTGCTGCGGCCGGTGCAGTTGGCTTCGGCCAGCATCTCTCCGGTCGTACCATCGGTGAATTGCACCCGGCAAATCGCCTCATCCATCGGGCTGATGGCCTTGTCGGTCAGGTCGCCGGCTTCGTATTGGATCACCCGGCCGCGGATAACCAGCACCTTGCCCGCCGGACCGGTGAAAAACGGCCCCGCCTCCTCTTTATCCACACCCTTGATTTTTTCACCCAGACTGCGGCTGCGGTACTCCAGCCGCTTGGCGATCGCACCCGGCAATGCGTCGATAAACGATTGCGGCGCGGCCTGGCCTACATCATTGGCGAACAGCTCCACCCGCACCCCGCCATACTCGTTGGCGAGATTCCCAATGCGCGTCTCATCGCCCGACAACCGCACGATCTTGCCCGAACTGCCCGTTACCGCATACAACCCTTCCTTAATGCCCCGGCTGCAACCCGTCCCCAGCAACACGATCAACATCAAGCCTGTCAGCAACCTCGTCATTCGCTTCTGCATCCTGCACCTCCGTCAAATTAGTTGATTTTCCATCGGCATAGTCGCCCGCAACGGTCGGTGGCTGTTTGGTAAAATTATCCACGACACGCTCGGCCACCTCGGTCGCCGTCAGCGACGCCTCGTAGGGCAAATATACCCCCTCCCTCGGTTCGGTTCCATAGAGAAAGCGGCTGATCCAGCCAAGCAATTCGACTTGCGGAGACGGCTGGTCGACAGCGAAGGGGGCGGCGAGAGTCGCCCGGCAGCGGTCCAGGATGGCGGCGTAGGCTGCGGCCGAATGTTCCACGTGGAACATTTTTAACGGCTCGATGTGGCCGGGGCGGATGATGAAGGGAGCGATGGTGGGTCGGGGGCGGCCGGCGGGGTGGTCAGGATGGGGGAGCTTGGGGCCGGGCTGGAAGGCGAGGACGCAAAAGATACATAAATCATTGATATATAGGTAATTATGTTTTTTTAGTTTTTCTGCGGCGAGGATTTGTGCTTTCAGGTGTTGGGCCTGTTCGTAGGCCTGGTCGCGGGCAGCGGTGGTCATTTGCTGATGGATGATTTGGAGATTTTCTTCTAATGGGCGGCCCAAAAAGTTGATAGCTTCGTTGATGAGTTGTCGGTGGCGAGATTCGTTGAATCGGCCGTTTTCGATGGCGGCGCAGCGACCCATTTGGGCATAGACGCAGGAGGCGGGATCGCAGCGGTCGCGGCCGGGATGAGGCTGGCGGCAGAGGGCGAAAATGTCGAGGAGGGTTTCGGCGATGTGCTGGGGTGCTTTCTTGTCGGGATATGGGCCCCAGTAACGACCGGGGGCGGTGAGTTTGTTGGTGACGGTGAAATGGGCGAGGGATTCAGCGGGGTTGACGTGGAGGAACCAGACGTAGGAGCGACCCATGAGTTCCCGCCAGGTGTCGGGGAAAAGCTGCCGGGCGAGGCGCCAGAAGGCCAGTTGGGTTTCGAAGGCCGAAAAGGTGCGGCGGAACCATACGCGGCGGGTGATGGCGGCCAGGTCAGTGCGGCGAGTGGCGGCATCCTCGGTAGGGGTAAGGCGGCGGCGGACAAGGCTGCGGAGGCGAGCGGAGGGTAATAGCAGGATGGGTTGGTCATCCGCATTGGTAAATAGACACACGCCGGGACCGGCCGGAAGCGGAAGGGTAACGTCGCCGAGGGAAATTTCGGCATCCAGTTCTATATTTGAATCAAAGATGTCAGATAGATTCATGACAAAACCAAAAAGCAAATATTAAAAAGTAAAATGACAGATTAAAAAGTAAAGATATTATAACCACGAAAGATGCGAAAAACGCGAAAATTTTGACAGGATTAACATGATGGACAAGATTTAATCGGTTTTCCTCGGACGGTAGGCGTCACAGGTGAATTCATTATTACCTTGTTGGTCGGAGCGGGTGAGGTTGCAGAGGATTTCGTCTTCGCCGGTCAGGCCGTCACGTTCGCAGGAAACACAAAGGTCGGGCTTGGGGATTAGATCGGGGTTGATGATGTTACCATCATTGTCGCGATAGTTGCCATGAGGGTTCATAGTAATCACCTTTGCTGTCATTCAGAGGAACCTATCAAATAGGATTCGCTTGGAAGTAGTCCATTAAGTCATAGACCCGGCCGCAGAATTGAGGGAACGATAGATAATTAGCATGGACAATCTCTTTTGTAACGGGTTTACCTGTCGGATGACCTGCATCATTGCGCACCCGGCGAATAAGGTCGAAAACTCTATCCAGGTCGCCATGTAAATCATCGGCCAGTCGCGGAGGTAATAAAGAAACAGACGGCCAAAATTTCTTTCCGAATAATTCGTATTTTTTGCCAATTTGCTTGTTTTTAAGTTGGTTTTCAAAATCCTTCCGTTTTGTCGCATCCTTCATGGCATTGGTATAAGCGCCGATGAGGAGCAGTATTGCCTTTTCAGCGGAGCAACCCAGCATAACGGACGCCGCCAATAGTTTATTACCGGTTAAACACGCCAGTCCTTCTTCCAAATATTGA
>JAFGBA010000194.1 GCA_016933395.1 Sedimentisphaerales bacterium
ATATGTTATAATAATACAAACAAGGGGATTGTTTTTCTGTTTTAGCCTTTGCCTATTTTGACATTATGGCAAATTGCGTAATCTTCGTAAAACGATTGTAAATTAGCGAAATATTTTGGGAGAATTTACCAACCCAAGTGAAATTACCCTTTTAGAGGAAACTAGGCTTGGGTAAGCAAGCTGTTTGGCTATTTGGTTTAATGGCCCGGACGGTTTGTGCAGGTAAACTGGCTAACGATGAGTAGTCATAACTCGGCGAATCTGTCTGACGACAAAAGCGAAATTATCAATGAATTTCTGCAATTGTTGACGGCCAATCATCATCGCATATACGGGTATATTCTCAGTCTTGCGCCGGTTCGCGTTCACGCCGATGATATTATGCAGGAAGCCACATTAATCATGTGGAAAAAATTTACGGAGTTTAAAACAGGCTCCGATTTTGTCTCCTGGGGCATCACCATAGCGCGGAATTTGATTCTTAATCATCGAAAAAACAAGAACAATCAGGTTCTTCATTTTGATGATCAGGTATTTAAAAACATCGAAGCCAGGTCCGAAGGATATATGAGGAACATCGATAGGCGTATTGATGCGCTAAAACATTGCGTTAAAAAGCTTTCCAGTCAGGATCGTTTGTTGCTCAAGCTGCGCTTTGAATCGGAGATTCCCGCTAAAATAATAGCCGAACGTCTGGGCAGAAAATTTCAGACCATTTACAAATCGCTGGCTCGCATTCAAGGAATTCTGGCCCGGTGCATTCGTCGCACCATGTTGGCCGAAGAATTACTATGACGGAAAACGTAAAGTTACAAGGTGAAATCAACGAACTTGTCGTGTTATTGCATGACAGGGTTATTAATCCGGCGCAACTTCACCGCTTGAACCAGTTGCTTGCAAGCGATACCGAGGCGATGGATTATTATCTGGAATGTATTTCAGTTCAGTTGGGGTTGCATAGTTTTGTTAGCAGTAATTTCGATGTGTCGCAAACATCGGAGGATGCGGCCGTTTTGCAGGAAACCATCAAGCTGGATATGCATGATTCGGCCATTCGGGAATTAATTATTGAGACCGAAGCGGCGGAGCAGGCCTTGCAGGATGAGTTGATGCGGCGTCGCCATATCCTGCCGCAAGTGGTTCAATCTTCGCGACAGCCGCTTTGGATACATATGGTGAAAATGGCGGCGCTGATTATGTTCGCCATGGGCATTATCCTGCTGGATCGCCATATACGACAAAAAGCAAACACGAATACAACGGCTCCTGAAGCCATCGCGATCTTAAGCAGCAGTGTGGATGTGCAATGGGCGAATGACTCCATGTCCGTTGCCGAAGGAGAAATAATTTATCCGGGTTTATTATCGTTGACCAAGGGTTATGTGCATCTTTCCTTCAATGACGGGGCGCATGTTGTTATCCAGGCTCCGGCGATCATAAACCTCAAAACCTCCAAAGAACTTTATATAGAGGAAGGCCGCATCGCGGTTGATATTCAGGATGGCAAGGACTTCTTTGTGGTGCGAACGCCTACTGCCGTTGTTACGGATCTTGGCACGGAATTTGGCGTTCATGTTGATGAAGACGGCATTACGGAAAGTTGTGTTTTCGAAGGCAAGGTGGAGGTAAAAAACCGGACCGAAAATACCGGTTCCGGCGGATTGGAAAAACGGATGTTATATGCCGGCCAGGCGGTTGTCGTCAACACGACCGGAAAAATTATAGAGAGGGATTATCAATCTTATCAGTATGTGCGCGTTAAGGAATATAGAATCAAACGCAAGGCCGCCGAGGACTCCGCCTATTATCGCTGGTTGGCATATAGTTACGAATTGCAGCGTCAGCCGGGATTAGTGGCGTATTATAATTTTGAACGTGATTTGACCAATCAAAACGTTTTAAGAAATTCTGCGGCGATGACCAGCGGCGGTTTGGACGGTACATTGGGTAATGGGACGAACGAAGCGCAAAAACCTCAGTGGACGCAAGGACGGTGGCCCGAAAAAGGAGGGCTGTCGTTCTCCAGTGAAAAACATCAGTATGTTCGCTTGCCCAAGGATGACTTGCTGGCTATCGGAGGGGATTTGAGCGTATGTTGGTGGATGAAAATGAATGAAGGCGAGTCGTGGAAGGGAAGATATATTGTATTGAGTTACGGCGGCGCGATTCTTGAACAGGATCGTACCGAATTTGATTTGAATTATTATTATTCCCATGGCGTGGAAAACGGCTGTTTCCGCGCTTTTCATGAATATGGGGATGATGTTGACGTTAAGGTGCTTACCCAGACGCCGGTGGTTGCTAATCAATGGGTGCAGGTCGCCGTCGTGCGCGACGCCGTCGCCCGGCAATATTTGTTTTATCTAAACGGCGAATTAATTGAAAGCCATCCCTACGATCATAATTACGAATATCGAGGTTGTGACAATGAAACGAGCATTCCCACGATCGGATGCGATGGCGGCAGGCAGCGTGAATATTTCAACGGCGTACTTGATGAGGTTGCCGTTTTTAACCGGGTTTTAACGAGTGAGGAAATCAGGAAACATTATCAGGCAGGCAAAGTAGAGTAAATATTCAATGTAAAAAATAGTGTTGTATAAGCGATTAAATGTGGAAATTGATCCATGGCTTAAGATCGTGACAGGGATTGTCTGTAATCATTAGCTATTTAATAATAACCGTAGGATTAAGAAAGATATACATGAAGCCGAATATTGTAAAACGAAAAGCATTCACATTGATTGAATTGTTGGTGGTGGTGTCCATTATTGCTCTGCTGGTGTCCATATTGCTGCCGGCGTTGGGCAGGGCGCGGGATCAGGCAAAATTTGTTGTTTGCCAGACCAATTTACATTCTTATGGCCAGTTGGCGTTCTTGTACATTGCCGATAACAACGACAGTTTTCCTGATCCCTGGGAAAGTTTCTATGCTAAAAGAAATTTTCCAGAAGAAATCAGTGGAACGTTCCATCGTTATTGCCGATGGCATAATCCCTATTACGATCTGACGCTTCACCCGGAGTTCGCCGGGCCGTTTTGGAAATATCTGTCCACCAAAGATGTGCACATATGTCCGGTATTTGCCAGTAAGATTGCCCCGCGTTTTGGTCCGTATCATCCTTATCATGTGGCGTCCATTCCCCTGGACAAACCCAATTACACGTATTCGATGAATGGATATCTCGGTGATAGAAAATATTCCCGGATGAGGCATGGCAGCGAAATTTTCTTTTTTGGCGAGGAAAATTTGTGGATTACATCGCCCTATAACAGTTATGCCTTTAACGATACGGCTTTTCAAACGTATGGCAGTCACTGGGGATATGGCCAGGGCGATAGTTTCGGCACGTTCCATAAGGCGAAAGATGCTGATTTTGAAGACGGTGTGGCCAACGCCGTTTTTCTGGATGGTCATGTGCAATCCGTTGAAAGGGAGGATACCTGGCGCTGGACGGCCCCGGACGGCGAGCAGTACTCGCCGCTATAAAATATCTTCGGAATGTTTTGGTGAATAAGGCAGGTGTTTTGGCGAAGAAAGGTTTAATTGAAGTTTAAAGTGTGGTTAGGTGTTTGTCTTAAGTTTTGGACCATTTAGAAGGATAGGAGAAGTAGCTATGAAAACATGGAGAATTTCGCTGTTTCTGGTATTTGCCGCTTTGCAGACAGGAGTACTGCAGGCGGGCGTTCCCGCTCCGGTGGGCGTATGGGAATTCAATGCGCCGGATCCCAACGTCGCCACGGTGGGCGCGGATCTGGAATTGGTGGGCGATTGTGCGATTACCGCGGGAATTGATGGCGGGGACGGGGCCGTTATCATTGGCGAGGGAAGCTATTATCGTTGCACGCATGGAATAAGCGCCAACGGAGGCGGCGGCAACGTCAATGAATGGACGCTTCTGATCGATTTTTCCTATCCGACGGCGAGTCTGGACGATCTTCCCAATGGTTATAATGATTTGTTGCAGTGCGATCCCACGTTCACTCAAAATGCCGCCTGGACGATTAAGGGTAATCCTTCCGACACACCCGGTTCAGTGGGCATCGGCGCTGTTGGGTATTCGGATGCCTATGGTTACGTTACCCAGCCGGAAACCTGGTATCGGATGGTGGTGCCGATAGACAATGACGCACTTTTTGATTTGTACATGGACGGCGTAAAGATTTTTGCCGGCAATCCGCAAGCGGTTGATTCACCTCGTTTTTCCCTGCAGGTGACCAGTCCGGATGACGTGGTGCTGTTGTTTGCTTCTAATGACGGCGACGATGCGCCCATTCGCGTGTCCACCGTCGCCCTTTGGGATCAACCCTTGACCTACCAGTTTTGCCGCGCCCTGAAGGGGCCGGGCGACACTCTGGATCCCATCAATTTGCCGCCGATAGTGGACGCCGGAGTTGATCAAAACCTTCAATGGACCGGAAGCTCCCTGGTGGTGAATTTGGACGGGACGGTCACCGATGACGGCAGCTACTCCGTGTCATGGACAAAAGTCAGCGGGCCGGATGATATTGTGATCGACACGCCCGACGCCGAAGACACCACGGCCACCATTTCCGCACCAGGGAGATATGTCCTGCAATTGACGGCGACCGATCCGGAGTTTGTTGAATCGGACACCATGTCCGTCACGGTCATCAATGCGGATGGCTTGCTGGTATATTGGGATTTCGAAGAGACGTGGAACGGTACCACGGTGACGGATCAATCCGGCCTGGGCAATGACGGAACGGTTGTGGATCGAACCGTCGGAACGTCGACGTATATCCCGGGTTTAAACGGACAAAGCCTGGAGTTGGATAATTACGGGGAGGGCGGGAGAACAAAAACCCAGGCTGATTTTATATCCCTGGGCCTGACGTTGCCCGACAGCGGAACGATATTGATGTGGTTCAAACCATACCATTACTATAATTATAATGTCATCTTTGATAATTCCGTGGATCCGGATGACTGGGAATGCTGGATTTACGAGGATTCGCGTCTGCACACCCGCATTGATGCGGATTCCTACGCGGGCACCAATCTTTCGGTTCTTAGCCCGGGCGATCCTAATCAAGGCGCCGGATCGTGGTGGCATGTCGCCTCGACGTGGGAAAGAAGCGGCGGCAGCGTTGAAGTGAAGTTATATATCAATGGGGTTTTGATGGATACCGGCAATGGCCCTTGGGTGAACCCCGGAACCACCTTCTTCCTGGGCGGCGGCAACAATGGCAATTATGGCGGTGAAGGCGCTTATGATGATGTCATGATTTTCAACCGTGCGCTGAGTGAGCAGGAAATTCTGGGAATTGTATATCCGGGCAACACGCCGCCGATTGTAAACGCCGGTGAAGACCGCGAAGAATGGCTGGATATCGGCGGGCAAGTGAGCTTTATGCTCGATGGAGCCGTATCGGATGACGGCAATCCCGTGGGCCAGCTTGATGTGCTTTGGACCAAGGTCAGCGGTCCGGATAACATCGTCATCGACACGCCGGATTCGGAAGATACGCAGGTTACGTTTACCGCGCCTGGGACGTATGAATTACAACTGGAAGGCGATGACACTCAGTTCGTTACGACGGATAACGTAATCGTGAAGGTTTATCCCTATGGTTACACGGGCCTGATTGTTCACTGGCCGTGTGAGACAACGGATCCGAATACGGGACTTACGGATGTTTCCGGAAACAGTAATGACGGGGTTTATGTTGACGGCGCGGTCGGCGATGCGGCCATGGTTCCGGGCAAGCCGGGCCGGGCGCTGGATTTGATAAACGGCGATTTCGCCGCCGATGGCGATTATGTTTCGCTGGACCTGACGCTGCCGGATGCAGGTACGATAGCGTTATGGTATAATGTGGCGCCGTTGTATAACTCTCAGACCATTCTGGATAATTCGAGCGACCTCGATGACTGGGAATGCTGGATTAATTCCGACGGTTTGCTTGTATTCCGGTTGGAATACCGCGGGCAAGTCGACGCCGATTTGACGGCCATTGCTCCTGACAGCGATCCCGTCGGCAAGTGGTTCCACGTCGCCACGACCTGGAATAAAACGAGCGATATTACCGTTGATGTGAAGTTGTTCATCAACGGAGCGTTGCAGTCCCGCGCCGATAATGGCCCCTGGATTGCTCCCGGCGACTACGTTTATCTGGCCGGCGGCAATCCCGACAATGATTTCGGCGACGGCGTCTGGGATGATGTGCGCATTTACGAACGCGCCCTGTCGCCCCAGGAAATAGAGATTCTCGCGTCCATGAGCGATTATGATGACGACATGGACGTGGACATCGCGGATTTCCAGGTATTGGCTTCCTACTGGCTGAGCGGTGCTCCCGGTTGCGACGCCACACCGCCGTTTGATTACAATATGGATTGCGATGTCACCCTGGAGGATTTTGCCGAGTTCTCCAAGTACTATCTTTTAAACGCGCAACCGTAACGCGAAAAGGATGGTTTTACGTGTGTGATGTAGTTGTTTGTCTTCAGTAAGGAATACGGTGAAAATGTAATTTAATGGTTCTCTTCAATCTTTTTGAAAATGGCGCCCCGTTATTTTACCTC
>JAFGBA010000195.1 GCA_016933395.1 Sedimentisphaerales bacterium
ATCAAACTGATGCTCAAAGGAGCGCGGTGCGAAACCGCCAAATGCCCCATGGAGCGTCAGGATCGCAACCGACCGCCGGGGATGCATGGCTGGCGTCGCGGACGCGGCAGTGATTACGCCGTGCGTCTGCGCGAAAAACAAAAAGTCAAACGTTACTACGGTGTTCTGGAAAAACAATTCCGGTTATACTTTGCCCGCGCCGAGCGGCTTAAAGGCAATACCGGTGAGCATTTACTTACCTTGCTGGAACGTCGATTGGATAACGTGGTGTGTAAAATGCACTTTGCTCCCTCCCATCGAGCGGCGCGGCAGGTGATCGCTCATGGTCATGTAAAAGTCAACGGGCGTAAGGTGGATGTCCCCAGCTATATGGTCAAACCCGGAGATAAGATTACGTTCAAAGCAAAGGATGCGACGACCAAGCTCGTTCGATCCACCTGGGAAAGTGATCCCAATGCCCCCGTGCAACCATGGCTGAGTGTTGATCTGGCCCAGAACATGGGTATGGTGGTGGCTTTACCAACTCGTGACGATGTGCAGATTCCGGTGGAAGAGCAGTTAATTGTGGAGTTGTGTTCGAAATAAGCGTTTAACCTTGTAATTTTGCGGCGACGATCGCTGTGGGTGATACCGTAGCGGAACGCTGATAAAGAAAGAATATAAAATAGGTTGCCAAAAGAAGGTGCAGTGCTGCACAAGGCCTCCGGCGGTTCGGGCCGCTGGGCGGTGTGCACCGAAGGTGGCGACCCGCAGCAATGGAGGCCCGATATGCGAATTCGATGGCGCGGACTGGAATTGCCGACCAGAGTTGATATTGATCAGAATGTGTCTAACCTGACGTACGGGCGGCTGCGTATTGAGCCTTTCGAACGCGGATTCGGCATTACGATTGGTAACAGCTTGCGACGCATCCTGCTTTCCAGCCTGGAAGGCAGCGCCGTAACCTCTGTGAAAATCCACAATGTCCAGCATGAGTTTACCTCTTTGCCGGGCGTCATGGAGGATATTACAGACGTTATTCTAAATGTAAAATCCCTTGTGGTGCGCATGGAAGGTGATGAACCGCGCGTGATGAAGCTTCAGGCGAACAGCAAAGGGCCGGTCACCGCTGCGGCCATCCAGGCGGATTCCGCGATAACCATACTCAATAAGAACCAGGTTATTGCCACCCTGACCGGCGAAGTTAATTTCTCGATGGAAATGATCGTCAAAAAGGGACGTGGTTATGTTCCGGGAACGTATGAGGATAAAACCGGCGAGAATCAGGAATTGGGCGTCATTCCCATCGATGCCGTATTCTCTCCGGTGAAGCGGGTGCGCTACAAAACCGAAGAAACTCGCGTTGGTCAGCGTATAGATTATGACCGACTCGTTATTGAAATCTGGACGGATGGAACTATTACCCCGGAAATGGCGCTGGTTGAGTCCGCCAAGATTCTTCGCAAACACATGGGGCCGCTGATCAAGTATTCTGATTTGGGAGAGCGGGAAATCAGACCGGTAAAGGACACGCCGGATGTTGTGGAGACCGCATTCGATGATGAATTGCGGAAAAAATTACAGTTGCCTATTTCTATTTTGGAACTAACCGTGCGAGCCAATAACTGCCTGGAAATGGCTAAAATTGAAACTATTGGACAATTGGTGTCCATGAAAGAAAGTCGTTTATTGGCTTTGCGCAGTTTTGGCAAGACATCGTTGCGTGAAGTAAAACGAAAGCTGGCCGATATGGGCCTGATGCTGGGGATGAATGTGGAACAAAGCGGTGAGTAATTAGCCCGATCGGCCGCATCCCCGCCGATCCTTCTGAAGTAAGGTTGTACCTATGCGACATCGAGTTGCCGGAAAACATTTAAGTCGTACGAGTGCCCATCGCAGGGCGTTGCAGCGAAATCTCGCCGCTTCATTATTCGAGCATGGCACGATTAGCACTACCCGGGAAAAGGCGCGGTTCGTGCGCCCATTTGCGGAAAAGCTCATTACGTTGGCTCGTGAGGGATCATTACATGCACGCCGGCGAGCGGCGGCATTATTGGGCGATCGTGATATATGTGATGTTCAGGATGGTGTGCCTGTAAAAACCACTACGGTCATTCACAAACTGTTTTCCGAAATTGGCCCGGCCTTCGCTGATCGCAATGGTGGTTATACCCGGACTATCAAGCTTCCTCTTCGTCGTGTGGGCGATAATGGTCAATTGGTGTTGTTGCAACTGGTGACTCAGCAATCGGCGACGGCTCCAACCAAAGCTCCGAGTTCCGCAGTTTCCGCTTCTCCTCAGGAAGCCCATGAGCTACACACCCCGACTTCAGAAACCCCTGAAGATCAGACCGACGAAGACGTGGAACAGAAATAATTAAATCGGATTCACGCTATAGCCTGGCCGATTGCCGGCGAAAACCGATGACAAAAGGGGCAAGAAGTGGCTATGGTTTCGGATTGTATTTTCTGTAAAATCGTCGCCGGTGATATACCCGCCAACAAAGTATATGAAGATGGGGAGATATTGGCGTTTTTGGATATTAATCCCTTGGGACGAGGCCATACCTTATTGATACCAAAAGTCCATGTGGCGAAGCTGCGTGATTGCCCCGGTGATATTTTAACCAAACTGACGGCTTGTATCTCTCCTTTGGCGGAGGCTATTCTTCAGGCTGTTGGCGCAGAGGCGTACAATGTGTTATGCAATAACGGCCGGGCCGCCGGGCAATTGGTCGAACATTTGCATTTTCATATTATCCCTCGATTGCCGAACGACGGCGTTTTGACGCACCGGCGTCCTCTGGAACTTGATAAATCAACGATGGCGAGTATAACCGAAAAGATTCAGGGGATGTTATAAGCTGAGTGAATGCTATTTGGCCGTTTGCCAGTTTTGCTGTCGTTGCAGATGGGCGAAAAACTGGGGGAATGAAAACAGTCTTCCGGGGCATTTTGTGTTGTCAACGTCGCCATGGCCTTTAATCTGGCTGCGAGGAATGTCATAGCGATCCTGTAAAAAGCTTACCAGTTTCGCCAACGATTCATATTGAGCGTTGGTGGGTGGGGTCTTTTCAAAATTACCCACCAGGGCAATCCCAATGGTGTGTTCATTCCAGTAATTATTGTCGTTGGCGCGAACGCGGCAATGAGCCCCTTCACGTTGCTCTTGCCAGCGCCAGCCGACTTCGATTTGACCATCCTTGCCGCCATGGCCGTTATCAATCACAAAATGATAACCAAGGCCGTCCCAGCCGTTGTCTTTATGCATTCGATCAAGCCCTGCGGCGTTTCCGTTTGAAGTGGCCGTATGATGAATCAAAATACCTTTCCAGCGGCCGGGATTTTCGAGATTTCTTGGTGGAATCCATCCCTTCGAACCTGTGGGGGAATGGTTGGATTTCGACGGGTTCACGGGAGGCAGCGGCAATGGTCGATATATGCCGCCGACCGGTTCAATATGAACAATGGTTTCTGAACCGGTGGTTTGTGGTCCACAACCGGATACCAGTAAAAATGTGATTAACAACCAATTTAACGCCGTTAATACGCGAAAACATTTCTTGCACATGCGCCAAACCTTCCTTGAGTGTGCTACGATTCGCCGTTAGTCCGTTGCCGATATTCCTAAAGCTTCCCGGAGTGAGTTTTGTATCTTGAATAACCGAACAAGTTGTGTGGTTTTTAATACTTTCATCACAGCCGGATTCGGGTTCACCAGCACCAATTCCGCGCCATGGTGTTGTAATTGCGTATGCGCTTCGATCAATGCGCCAAGGCCAAGACTACTTGTGAACGCCAATTGCTCCATGTTCACCAGCACTTTTGCCGCGAGAGGATTGGCCGCCACCTTGCGCAGAGCATCCCGCAACGCCGTATTGCCTTCCATTCCCGCGGATCCTTTCAGAGTAACGACTACGGCCTGTTCATGGGATTCAATAGTGATTTCCAGTTCATTCATGACGCCTGACTGCCCGCTTGATGATTGCGAAATTTCACCAGATGAACGCGATTGCCTTTTGAATTAAACGTGACTTCGTTCATATATGCCCGCATCAACAGAATTCCTCGCCCCGACGGGCGCGACAGAAATTCCGGTTGGGTGGGATCTGGAATCGAACAAGGATCGAAACCGGATCCTTCATCAGAGATAACAACGTCAATGCGATCCTGAGTGATTCTATATTTTACTGAAACGTGTTTCGAGGCGTCACTGGCGTTGCCATGCCGGATGGCGTTGGTCAGCGATTCCTCCAGGCTTAATCGAAGTGCAAAAATTGACTCCTCATCATAACCTGTTTGTTGAGCCTCTAAAACGATACGATCTTCCACGGCCTTGGCGTGGGGATAACGACTGGGAATAGTGATATCTTGGTAGTAAGGACACGTCATAAGTTTACAAAATTTTATAAATCATTTATGGGTTAGCGCAAACCTTAAAGACCATGATCGAAGAAAGATTAAATTCCTTTCATCGCCAGTTCACGAGTTTCATAAATATTAAATAAGCGATTCAGCTTCGTTATGGTGAAAATCTCATATAATGTCGGGCGTAATCCGCATAGCTTTAATTGCCCCTTCGTTTCTTCGATTCTTTTGTTCAGGCGGATCAGCGTACCCAGGGCGCTGGAACTGAGATGTTTTACCTGGTGAAAATCCAATACCAAAAGGAGACTGGGTTTTTCCTGCACTAAACCGAACAATGATTCGGCGATATCTTCAATAATGTTTTCCTCCAGTATTTCTTCATCCATTAGTTCGGCGATGGTAATCGGACCATCCTGGCTGACGGCAATACGTGGACCACCTGTTTGCATGTTTCTAGCTCCGTAAACCGTAATTTTATTACATTAGTATATCGGCAAATTTCGTTGTGGGATTGCCTAAAACTCTTAGCAGAACCATTTTAAAAAAATATTATCATATCTCAAGAGGACAATTTGGGTTCCTATAATCCCGATAGGCAATTCCTATAGTTTGGAGGCATAAGTAACCTGGGTTACGGGACAAGATTTCCTTGATCGTAAACAACCTGCATCTTACGCATGAGTAAATACACACGATTCTGATAGACAGTCGCCAAGCCGGATATTCTGAATTGCGCTCGATGATTGGACTGTGTCCAGAGTTTTTCCATTGCTTCGAGTAATTGATTGGGATGAAGAATTAAGGGAATTTCGGGCTGATTTGGGCCGCCCGATTCAAGAGTAAAAAGCCATTCGTTCTGATCCCCGGCATATATCAACCGTCCTGCTCGATCTATAATCAAATCACCGTCTCTCCAACCGGTTTTGGGCGCTATCGAGCCGGATTCTGACGCCGTTTCCGTCGATTTGATGGGTGATATTACCTTGTTTGTTTGTTCTTCTGTGATGTTCGCTTGTTCTTCGCCGATAGGCCGGGGACGAGGGATTGATAGTAGTACTCTGCGGAGTTCTTCCGGCAAAGAATCCTGTTCTGTATTGATCGTAGATGTATTTTCAGATGTATCTAAATCGGCGTTATTGTTTAACTGTTGTAGTGGTTTGTTTTTGTCTTGATCTGTTTTTTTGGGGAGTATCGAACCGAATAAACGTAACATGCCGACATCATTAATAAGAATATAATTTCTTTCCTTATAAGTAGTTATATCTCCCCAAATGCGAAAAGTGATCGATGTGTCATTACGATTGCCTAAAATATTCACCATGGTCATTAACGTCTGGTTTGGTAATACCTCAATGGGGCGAAATAATGGATTAGCTTCATTTCCGTCAGGTTTCAGTTTTTCCCACCATGGCGCAGAGTCTGCCTCGGTGACTGTACTCGTAATTGTGTTGTCTATTTTATCATCGCTAATGAATATTAAAAACCAGCGGTTCTCTTCAGGCAGCTTAACCAATTTGGCGTCTCGGCCATTGATTATATATCCCTGAGGTAGAAGTTTATGATTTTTTAATGGGGATTTAACAGTGTTGGATGTTTGCACCGTCGCTTGGGGTGTAGTATCCGAGTTTTTTGGTTTTTCTGTGGCTTCATTTCCATAACCTGTTAATGAATAATAAGATAAGAAAACCAAGGCGCAGAGGCTGGGGACATAATACGACATTTTCATTTTTCTAGTCCATTTTGAAATAAGCATTTAGTAAATTTGCCGCATCTTTGGCCGTTTCAGCAAAGTCAATCAAATCATCATTTATCTCGCCGCCGGCGATTAGGCTGTTGATTATACCGCGCCAGTAGGGGGCTATACATATTATCGGTCGTTGGGGGAGAAACCTTTTATTGATTGATTCCCAGACCAAAGCCAGTTCCAACAGCGTCCCCGTCCCTCCCGGCAGGACGATATAGGCATTTCCTAGCTCAACTAGGCGATTAAGTCGCTCATTGAGGTTGGCGGTGTGGATTTCCTCGTCTATCCACTCATTAGGCCCGCCTCGGCCGAAGGCGGAACAGGTGACGCCTATAGTTTTTCCCCCGGTCTGATGAGCGCCTTGGGCACTGGCCTGCATAATACCGCCATAACCGCCATTAATGATACGATATCCTCGTTTGGCCAATTCTCGGCCAAGATCAAAGGCTAGTTCGTAAGCGGACGAACCGGGTTGGCTTTGGGAACTGCCGAAAAGGGCGATAGTGGGAGGGTTATTACTCATGATGGTGGTGTTTGTGGTGGTGTTCGTCGTCGTGTTCATCACTGACGGCCAGCAGGTTCACTTTGCCCAACTTGACGCCTTTAAGGCTGATGAACTGATTTGCGAGTTTCTCGATCTCGCCCGCTCGCCCGCGAAGCACGATAATCTCCAGGCAGTCGTCATGGCTGAGGTGAACGTGCATTGTGCATATCGTTTTTAGAAAACTGTTATGTTGCAGGTGGGTTAATTTCTGGTTTACGCCGCTGGCGTGATGGTCATAAACCAGAAACACCCCGGCAACCGCCATTGTGTTGGGATCGGCCAATTGTTCACGACAGAGGTTTTCCCGAATCAAGTCCCGAAAAGCCTCCGAGCGATTCGGGTATGCCTTTCGGGCGATCAGAGCGTCGAAAGACGCCAATAAGTTACTATCCAATGATACGCCGATTCGTTCAGTTTTATCCATAACCGACTCTTCCTATAGGTATTATCATTATCGTGTCCGCACCATATGATGCTTGCCAGATCCATTCACGTCATATCCCGCTGCAGATAAATCATTAAGAAATCGCATTCCATCCTGATAATATCCCGCCGTAGGTTTCAAATTGGGATAGGTGCGGCCGAAGTAGGCGTTGAATTGCTCCATATGCAGTTCCCGCAGGTATTTGCCGGCCATCGACGCCAGGGCTATAGGCAACTGTCGGTCGTCACCGCCGGCGAGGAAATGGATTTTTATAATTCGTTGGGAGGTTTGAATTTCGTAGCTGCTAACCCGTTCATCTTCCCGCAGGATTTTCAGCGGAAATCCTTCGAACAAACGCCCTAGTTGTTCGCGGTAATGGTCGCGTCCGCCATGTTTGTCGATGACGAATTGCATGTCGGTGTTAGGGAACCGGCAACAGGCGTCGTCAATCAGTTCCGCCGCCACACCAAAAAGGACCGAAGCTTTGTTGTTAATTTTACTTACTAATTCATTGAAGCGGCCCGGATGTAATATTCGGCATCGCAGACCGTGAAATACCACTCCTCGTTGGACCATATCGTTACGCAAGGCTTGGCCGGCCAGAGACAAATCTTCAGCATCCACCAGGGGTATGGGGGCATTTTCGTGATCGGTGTACCATTGACAGGTTGTGGCGGCATCCGCGTCATTTATGCCTACGGCCGCCAGCAAATCACCTAAATGCCGAAGGTGATAGGAAGGTTCGCTTCCAGCCAGGAATGCCAGTACTCCACGCTGGAGGTCTTGGTATTGCCCCAGGCCGCGATGAAGCTTTTTACTGTCAGCCACAACCACCCGGCCGCGACTGCCGCCCCGCGTTTTGGCGACACTGGTTCGTAAGACATCCCACAGCGACGCGGTAAGCAGTTCATCGGGCATCTCGAACATCGCAGCCGACACCACCAGCGGCCCCAGGATCGGCCCATACCCGGCTTCGTCGATGCCCACCAGAATACTCACGTTCTATGCCTCCATTAACCTGTTCCGCACAGTTGTTTTTTACCTTCGAATGTTACGTTTTCATGCAAAAAGGAACCGCCCTGTAGCCAGAATAGGCAGTTTCGCTCCTTTATGCGGCGTTCCAAAGTAAATTTTCTTTA
>JAFGBA010000196.1 GCA_016933395.1 Sedimentisphaerales bacterium
CGATCGGTTCGCCGGTCTGATCGTCGATGAGCCTGCTCTTGACGCCGTATTCATGTAGCCGGATATGGGGGATCGGCAGGAAGATGCAGCCGCTAGCTGAGAGTAACATCGCCGCCATCAGCATTACACGACAGGTTTTCATTGCCTGTTAACCTCCGCTGGCTGAGATTATAATGGTTTGCGGAGTTCAGCATAAGATGGCGATGGGATTACGTCAAGTCGGCTTTAATCCAAAAAGGAGACGTTTGCCTGATTCTTCTGGATGCCCGATCGGTGTCAGAATCATGGCCAAGCCGCATTTAAATCTCAGCCGGGGATGATTGAGTTACCTTGTGGCAAAAAAACATCCCGCATGAGAACCACCTTCAACATTTCTCATACGGGACGTGAAATCTAGGCGAAATTGTTTATTTTAGGTGCGTTTACGACGCAGCAAACCCATGGCGCCAAGGGCCAGCAGGCTCAGTGTCGCCGGTTCGGGTATAGTCGGCCATTCCTTGAGGATCAGGTAATCGCCCGGGACCATGCCGCTGGTGACGATGCGTAAATGGCCGGAACTGCTGCCGCCGAAAATATAGTAAGAATCATCGTCGGGCAAACCCTGGCCATCCGTATCAAACATGTCAAGTTTCAAGGGCGTGGAGTTGTAGGAACCGTAAGGCGTTCCCTGCCAGGAGGCCGAATCAAAGGCGATGCTTTCGAAGGGATTATCCGCCGCCGGTGCGAAAATATAATCCGGGTCAAAACCCCATTTTTGGAGGGGCGACACATTCGGATTAATGCCAAGAGCGATATGGAAATCCGACCATTCCACGCCGGTGCTGTTCATGACCCGCTCATCTCTGATAACGATATTGGGACGGTAATTTACGGCGCAGGGGTCGGCCAGGCTGAACCGCAGAATAATCGAGTCGCCCACGCCTCGCTGGTCGAATCCGCCGGTAAATTCCTTGTCCAATTCCAGCCAGATATTTTCATCGTCAACGCCGAAATCGAATAACTGCACAGTGCCGAACTGGGTGGATTCCAGATAAACATACCAGCCGGTATTTCCCAGGGGTACGCCGGGAGTTGAATAAGTGCCGGACGCAACCGTGCCGGAAACAATAATGACGATGGAAGCGAAAAGATACGATAAAGCGTTTTTCGTTGTCATGGCCATTCTCTCCCTTTCTTAAACCTTATTCGGATTTTTCCAACCCGAGCTTAAAACATAAAATGAAGTATTTATTCGCTTTTCTTCCTTTTGATTAATTTTCTTTAGTGTTTGACATGGCGCAGCCGGCAGAAACGTTTGAATCCCAGCATCATAACGCCGCCCAAAGTCAGGCTCATGAAAGTCGTGGGTTCCGGGACGACATGTTCTTCGATAAAGTCCGGTAACGCAGGCTCACCCGGCCCGAATTCGACTTCGGCGCCGGTGCCTTCGCCCACCGTGGTGATATTGCTGGTTACTTTCGTGGTCAGCGTATATTCATATCCCACGCGGGTCAGTACGCGGAAGGGAATTGCTTCTTCATCGAAATTAATGCGGAAATATTCCGGTGTTTCTTCAATGCTGCTGACATTGAGGAAACGATTGATGTTGCCGGTGGTGTAAAAAAACGGTTTTCCGTTGAATAGACTAAAAAGGTTAACCGTGCCTCGAAAAACCGGAATTGAAATAGTTCGGTTCAGCAATCCCCAGGCGTCGAATTCCCAGTTGACCTGTACGTTGAAGGTGGCTTTTAAACCTTTGTAATCGCCGCCTTCGGGTTTGGCGATTAACAACATCCCGTCAAGGATGATATTGCTCTGTGTGAGCAGGAATGAACCTTCTTTGCGGCCGCATTCTTCCGGTGTAATGATCAATGTGCGCGCATGTCCTGTTGTGTTATTAACATTATATTTGGCGGTCGATTGCTCCAGTGAGTACGCAAAGATATGCTGATATATCTGAGGATCGTTGGATGCCGCGCCGGTATGGGCAATGGACGTATTCTGATAGATTTCCTCATTATACTGGTACGCCGACGCCGCACCGACGGGTTCGCTTTCAAGGAAGGTCGGCACAATTTGCCCATCCCGATTGATAGTTCCATTGAATGGTTGGCCATCAAAATCCACCAGAGCACCACATGCCACTCCGCCGATCGCTAATACCGCCACTGTAGTCAGCAGGCTCGCTTTAATTTTCATCGTGCAATCTCTCCCGATCATTAAAAAGTCACTTTCTCCCTGGGGTTAACCACGTTGATGCGCCACCTCTCATAATGGCGCAACAACACACTCCGGCTTGCCACAGTCTCAATCGGGGAAATAACCAGCGTTAAAGACGCGCCACCTGCTGGAAAAAGAGGTGGGTGGCTCAACGCCGGTCCTGATGGGAAGGCTCTCTCTCCCCCTCCCAGGTCAGGGTTTCCCGTTTTAATTATTTAATTTTCAGATAGACAAGTTTCTACGGTTCAACCACCAATAAAAACTCATTTTAGGATAGGTTGGGTAGGTCTCTCTCTCTACTCAGCCCATTGCCTTCGGCGCAGATATAGTTGCATCCTAAGCTTCCAGTCTCCGCGCTAGCTGCCATATTACCGGCAAATAGAATGCCTTGTCAAAAAAAAACATCGTGTTTTTTAAAATATTGGTATAAAGGTTTTTAAAATAAAGAGTTAAAAATATGAATATTTTTTCTTTTTTACATGGCAGTTCCAAAAGGGTTACTCAATGTTGCCGTAAAACAACATGTATTGTTCTGGTTAATCAACGTAACACCTTGAAATTTAAAAAGTTAGATAGAATGTGAGGTTGTGTTTGGATAGGGGCGCTTGGCGTTGAATATAGTACCAAAGTGGGGTTGCAAAATCGTTATATTTTCGCCAAGATACACCACATGGCCAGCCATCTAGGTTATCAACTGAAAGCGTTGGGGAAAACATCACTGCCGGTGAGAATTTGTATGGGTGGGAGATGCTACCATCGTGATGCGATTTTTAAGCATGATTTTTTCGCAGCAACGGCGGCTTATAAACTTGAAGGGAATACGCACGAATCCAACCTGGCAGGTAAAGTGGTATTAAAAGTTCATCGTTGCGGGTCCTTGTGGGGTTGGCCGATGATTTGGCTTGGTAACATCCTGGTAAAACATGAGATAGCCAATTTACAGCACCTGGCGGGCATGAAAAATGTGCCTCGTCTTTTAGCCCGCTATGGATCAACGGGATTGGTATATGAATATATTGAAGGTTATTCGCTGGATGAAAAACCTGTTTTAAAAAAGGATTTTTTCGATAGTTTGGAGTTCCTGCTCAAAGAAATTCATCAGAAAAATATGGCCTATATTGACCTCAATAAACGGGGGAATATTCTAATTCGTCCCGATGGTCAGGCGGCATTGATTGATTTTCAGATAGCTGTTGTATTACTATGGCGGAAAGGCATAACCGGTTGGCCGGCAAAGCGATTATTGAAGCGTTTGCAGGCGGCGGATAGGTACCATTTGCTCAAACATAAACGTCGTTTTCTCGGCGATTTGTTATCGGACGCAGAACGGGCGGAATCATATCGCATCACCAATGCTATTAAATGGCATCGTCGGATAATCTTACCCCTGACACGCTTGCGAAGGCGCCTTTTAGGGCGTCTTTATCGGGGAGATCATTTGGCATTGGATGATACCACGGTGCGGCATTCGGAAAGTTGCCCGGAGAGATGGTTGCGCTAAAACCAACTTAATGGGTAAAAAGTTGTTATTCGTCGCTAACTTCGATAGTCATTTGGGCCGATAAAACAGACAGATCCCTGTATATGGGATTGGGCCACAAAGAACCAAATGCGGAGAAAATCATGGCGACACATACTGCCCCGCTAACCGATAGTTTTTATAAAACCTTGTTGGACAGCTTGTTCGATGCTGTTTTTGTCGTGGATGCGGAAGGTATTATCACCTATTGGAACAAAAGCTGCGAGCGGATTACGGGCTATCCCGCCGAAGAAATGATAGGGAATAATTACCTGGAAACCCCTTTTGCGCGATTGGATGATGAGCAAACGCAAAAACCCGGTGGAATTGCTATCGCCATGGAGCAAGGCCTGCCGGGCACATGGAAAGGATATGTCCGGCGGAAAAATGGACAGCGAATACCGGTGGAGTCACATATTTCGCCCCTGAGCGATGAGACGGGGGCGCTTATCGGTGCAGCCGAGGTTTTGCGGGACATCAGCGCCCACGTGGCATTGGAGCAGGCACATCAGCAGGTACTGGCCATGTCGCGGAAAGACCAGCTTACGGGCTTGCTCAATCGCGGAGCGATCAACGATGTACTCAAGACGGAGATTGAGCGGTGTCGGCGGTATCATCAGTCTTTATCGGTGGTTATGATTGATATCGATCATTTTAAGCATATTAACGATCGTCATGGCCATGAGGCGGGTGACCGAGTATTGGCCAAGCTGGGGGCGATATTTCTGCACAACCTGCGTCAGCCGGACGTGGTGGGGCGTTGGGGTGGGGAAGAGTTCCTGATTATCGCGCCGGGCAGCCGGGATGAACAAGCCGCCGAATTAGCCCAAAGATTGCGACGGTACATCAACGCCGTTGCGCCGCCGGATGTGCCGGAAACCATCTCCGCCAGCTTTGGCGTTACGCAGTTTCAGGCATACCAATCATTGGATCAACTGCTATATGTAGCGGATATGGCGATGTATCAGGCCAAAAACACCGGTCGGGACCGTGTCGTGATCGCTTATGCCGATGATTATTCGCCGCCGGATGCGGCTTAATATTTGGAGATATATGTTTTGGGGGGGTATATGTTAGTTTCTCCAGGGGAGCGAAATAAAGCATTATAAAAAGCAATTCAGCCGGGAGAATTTGTATAACCTTTGTTTTCTGAACAAGATACGATAATTTTGTCCAACGTAGTGAAAAACATAAGTAAGCGTTGACATTCGGTGATGCTCTGGTATCATATCCGGTTCGCTAAACGGCCCCGTCGTCTAGCCAGGTCTAGGACACAGGGTTTTCATCCCTGCAACACGGGTTCGAATCCCGTCGGGGTCATTTCTTGAGGTGGTGTATATAACCAGTCGTTTTTGGGCTGGTTTTGTGGGGAAAATTATGGGACCGTCCTACTCAGAAACCACTTTTCTTTTGGCCATGGTATGCGAATAAACCATTCGATAGCAAAAAAGCATAAAAAGGCATAAAGAGAGAGTTTATTGGGGGCGATAATTCTATTGAGATTATACAGGCATGGTCGGGAAGCCGTCGCCGGCGGTTTACATTTAATCATCGGTGAAATAGTGGTTTGGAGTCGTCACTCAAATAGGAGAAATGCGATGCGCAAAACAAAGACGATCGGACGAAAACTGGCGGTGGGAATGGGCTTGGTGTTGGTGTTGTTGATGGTGTGCGGAGGATTAGCATTTATTGGGGTAGGCCGCATGGCGGATAGATCCGAAGACGCAATCGCTGCGAATGAACTGGTGCAAACACTGGCTTATAGGGAAATCGACCATTTGAATTGGTCGGCCAAGGTGAGTAGTCTTTTAACTAATCCTGACGTGACGACACTGGATGTACAACTTGACGATCATCAGTGCGCCTTCGGCAAGTGGCTTTATAGTGAAGACCGCGAAAAGGCTGAAGCTGCTATGCCGGAACTCGCGGAGATATTTAAACAGATGGAAAAACCGCACGCTGACCTGCACGCTTCGGCCAAAACCGTTCAGGAAAATTTTAGTGCAACCGACAAAAGTAAAGCGGCGGATATTTATAACAAACAAACCTGTATAGCGCTTAAACAGGTTCAGGGATTGCTGGGCCAGGCGCGGGTAAAAGTGAATGAAGCTGTTGCCGCTGATAATGAACAATTATTGCGGACAGGTCAGATGACGCGGACGGGCGTGGGGCTATTGGTTGCCGGTGCAATTTTTCTGGGCGTGATCTTGACGATATTGCTGGTACGCGGCATTACCCGTGCTTTGCGGAATGTAATAGGTTCGCTGGCGGAAGGCGCTGAGCAGGTATCAGCGGCCGCCGGGCAGGTATCCAGTGCTTCACAATCCCTGGCGGAAGGCGCCACCGAACAAGCGGCGGGTTTGCAGGAGACCAGTTCCAGTCTGGAACAGATGTCCAGCATGACCAAACAAAACGCCGAAAACGCCGCTCAGGCCAACAATCTTTCAGCGCAAGCAACCAAAGCGGCTCAGGCGGGCAACGAGGCGATGGGACGGATGAATTCGGCAATCGAAGACATTAGTCGCAGTGCCGGTGAAACCGCCAAGATTATTAAAGTGATTGATGAAATCGCATTCCAGACGAACCTGCTTGCCCTGAATGCCGCCGTGGAGGCGGCCCGAGCCGGAGAAGCGGGCAAGGGTTTTGCAGTTGTTGCCGAAGAGGTGCGTAATCTAGCCCAGCGCAGCGCGGAAGCGGCTCGCAATACCGCCGCGTTAATCGAAGGTTCGGTGGCTAATGCCCGCAACGGCGTGGATATTGCCGGTGAGGTTGCAAAATCCTTGGGAGACATTACGGATGCGTCGCGCAAGGTTAATGAATTAATCTCCGAAATTGCCGCAGCCAGTCAGGAACAGGCTCAGGGCATCAGTCAGGTTACCGCCGCCATGAGTCAGATGGACAAGGTGACTCAGCAAAACGCCGCCAATGCCGAAGAGTCGGCCGGGGCGTCGGAGGAACTCAGCGCTCAATCGAAGGAACTTGACAGCCTGGTGGCGCAATTGAGCCAACTTGTCGGTGGAAAACAAACGTCAAAGCAGGAAACGTCCGTTGGAAAACAGAGCAAGAAATATATTTCATCGGGTCAAAGCCTGACAACCACGGATGTGGCATTTCATGCCATTAGTACGGAAACATGCGAAAATAATTTATTCGCACCGGCGAAATAAAATATAGGACGTACGAGTTCGATTCGTAGTTTGGCTATCAATAATCCGCTTATCGGAACCTGTATGCAGTCGATGAATCGAATTTACCTGGAAGTATAGTTTTTAAACATACAAAAACAAATAAGTTATGCGTTAACGAATGTCCGCCAGGGAATAATCACACCCCAAGCGGTGGGATTCGTTCAAGATGGATTAATGATGAGTCGATGAAAGTGATAACCCGGTGGCCCGGCAGAAATGGCTTATCGGACGTCATGTAATAATGAAAGGGTTTAGCGATGTCGGTAACACAAGTTCAGGATCGTAAGGATTTACGCCAGGCTGAAGAAGGTAAATATCTGACGTTTGCCCTGGCCCAGGAAGAGTACGGGCTGGAAATCCTCAAGGTGCGTGAGATCATCGGTTATATGGATGTAACCCTTGTTCCCAAGACGCCCAAGTATGTGTTAGGCGTTATCAACCTTCGCGGCCAGGTGATACCTGTCATCGACCTGCGGACCAAGTTCGGCATGGAAACCGCTGAACGCACCGAGGAAACGTGCATTATCGTGGTCGAGATCATCCGCAATGACCGGGCCGTGAGCATGGGCATTGTCGTGGATCACGTTTCGGAAGTGCTTGATATCAGCGAGGATATGATCGAGCCGACGCCGCAGTTCGACACGGACCTGGATACCAGCTTTATCCTGGGTATGGGCAAGATCGGCGACAAGGTCAAGATCCTTCTCGATATCGACAAGGTGCTCAGCCGCCAGGAAGTCGCCCGTCTGAGTGAGATACAGCAGGCCGCTTCGACTGACGAATAAGCTGACGTCGCCTTAATTAACATCAAAAGCCACTGTCTTCACTGTCGGCCGCTGTGGGCAACCCCGTCAAGCCGCCGTGGGTGAATGGCAATGGCTTTTTTTATGCCCGGACCCTATAGAGGCCGCGGCCGGACCTGTTACGGATTTCCCTGTATGGCCTGGTTGCGGCGTGAAAGAGGGGGATTGCCAACGCTCCTCTTACTCGTTATACTTCCCTGGTCTATGGGGTGTCTGCACCCCGATATAAACAGGATACACGGTTGTCGATGATTCACGACGGCTACATTAAAGAAAGCGAGGTTGATATCCCATGACCAACGAACCGCTTGATAATAATTCACCTGCCCCGAACACGCCCGCCCCCGGTCCTTCCACCCCGCCGCCGTCGGCCCCCGGCCCAGCCGCGCCGGGAGCACTGGGCGTGGGATGTGTATGTCGATAAGCTGCAACCCCCCCGGCCCAGCCGCGCCGGGAGCACTGCCCTGGGGCATGCCCATCAACACCTTCTGTATGTTGTTACATTTAAGCCAACTAGCCAATATTGTACCATTTGGCGGAGTCGTGTTGCCCATCGTTATGTGGGCCACGAACAAGGACCGCTTCCCGGAAGTGGATCGCCAGGGCAAGGTGGTGCTCAACTGGATCATCAGTTCGGTCATCTACGGTGCTGTATGCTTTATCCTGACGTTCATCTTTATCGGTATCCTGCTGCTCATCGCCCTGGGCGTCTGTTCGCTGGTGTTCATCATTATGGGCGCTATCAAGGCCAATGAAGGCGTGGTTTGGCCCTACCCTTTGAGCATCAAGTTTTTCAAAAGCTCGGAGACCCAATAAATCGCTGTTGGGCCCCAAGCTTCGCACTTTTGCTGTTAACCCGGCTCTTACAGAGCCTGCCAACACCGCGAGACAATATAGCCCCGGATGATAATCCGGGGTCGGCCGCCCTGTGCCCTCCCGTGCGACAAACCCATCCGACCCCCAACTCTCGTTGGGGGCTAACAGCCTGCCACACCGCGAGAGATGTAACTCTACCGTAAATCCTTTTGAGAGTTCGGCGTTTCGTTGCGAAAACTATCCCCTTGCCACACTATCGGCCAGATGGTAAGCTAAAGACTCATCGGTCGCGGACGCTACTGGCGGGGCGCTGGGCGATTCGGACCGGGTCTTATTACGGAGGTCTCTGATGAAAGTCTCGCAAGCTCTAATTATTATGCTGCTGATCCTGAACCTGCTGGCGACAGTCTATTTCGGTTGGTGTGGGATGGAGTTCAAATCGGCCGCCGCCCTGAACCCTGAGGCCCAGAAAGCCCTGCCCGCCATCATCACCCCCGAACTGCGCGAGCAATACTTCCAGCAGTTCCAAAAAGCTTTTAACGCCGCCGACTATGATGCCATATATAAGTTGTTCGGTCCTATAGCTAGAGCCCAGGTATCTGAGGAAGAACTGGCGAAGGAATTACAGAAAATGACGGATTGGTTCCACCGCGTGGACAAAGGAACCTATACCCACTCCGAATGGGCCGGCAAACAAGGTCTGACTGATGGTTATTATCTCTATTACGCCGTGACGTTCCCGCCGGAGTGCCAGTTCGGCCAGAAAGGTATTCTGAAAATCTCCATCGGCGTTGAAGGCCGTGAGGTGCAAATCCTCGGCTTTTTCCTCAACAGTGTCTAAGCCTCACCCGGCGGCTGTCAAACATTCGATAAACGTTTCAGACGATTACCCCCAAAAGGAGACATCGTGCGAACCATCCTTCTAATGCTAATCCTGACCCTCTGCCTCATCGGCTGCCAGCCCGTCAAGCCCATCGCCTGCCCCGTTGAGCTTCCGGCGGGCGTTGTCTGGGAATACCTCGTTTTTCCAGACATCTCCGTTGAGCCTCTCCATCCCGATGCTGACTCCCCGAAGACGAATGTCGCCATGCACCTGTTCGGCTGGGGCGGGGAAAGCGCCCAATCGGTCCTGATGGTCATTCCACCCTATCCACAGCCCCAGGAATTCGACTGGCCCGTCTACTTTGAGGATTGGGAAAAATATATGCTTTCCGGCATTAAAAAGCACCAAACCATACAAAAAACCACCCAACGCGCTGAGTCTTTCCAATCCCCCGCCTTCACCGGCACGGCCGCCACCTACACCCTAACCAACGATAAGGGCAAAATCTGCTACTACAAATTCTACTACCTTCGCGCATACGGCCACCCCTGCGCGGGCTGCTTTTACGGCCCCGACGAAACCGACCTCGCCCGCGCGGACCAGATTCTCATGTCCTGGGATCAGCCCATGCCGTTTGACCATTAAGAAGAAACCATGCGACTCTTCCTTCTATCCGGGCAAATCTGCGGCCAGGAAGAAAACGTGTTGTCAGGCCGGAGCTATTGAAAGTGTAACGCCGCGAGCGATCAGCAGCGGGCCGGCCGGGCGGGTGCGGCGTTTGAGGAGGAAGTTTACTTGGGTGACGCCGGTTTCGAGGGCGGGGGCGAGGAAGACGATCTCGCGGTTGGCGACCTTCTGGAAGGTGGTGATACGAAGGGATTCGGCCAGTTGGACGCTTTCAAGGAATAATCCCTGTTCGGGATCGCTTTGGTTGAAACTCAGACGTGAGCCGGTCAGTTGCCCGATGCCGCCGGGCGTATAGAGCGTGTTGCGGGATTGCGTGGCCACATCGAAATATTCCTGGATGACCGGGGCGGCGTTTTGCGGCCCGACCTTCTCCACCCGCGCGTAGGTCCGCACCGCTTTCTGCAAGCGCTTCCCGGCGGCGATACTGACGGCGACTTCATGGCGGCCGTGCTCAAAAGCAGTCTCCGGACCGTCGAAGCTGCCGCGAATGGTGGGCCGCAGTGTGCATATCCCGCCGAGCCGCACCGCCCGCCCGGCGATCAGCCGCCGCTCGATCACTTCGCACGCCTGGGCCAGGACGGCGGCGACCTCGGCCTTGCCGGCCGCCAGGCCGGAGTTGGCGATCTCCGCGGCGATAGTGTCTATTCCTTCCACCGGCGTCTTCGCCGCCCGCGCCAGGAACCGCCCCTCGGCATGATCCAACTTCGACTGATAAAGGTAAAACTGCAAGCTCATCGTTATTTGCCTCCTGAAGGTGTCGCGGGCATCCTGCCCGCGAAGTCCAACGCCTTTATCACGGCGACGTTACCCCGTTTATATGATCGCAGGCAGGATGCCTGCGGCACGGGATGCGCCCCAACCGGCCGACGTAACAGATTTAATAGACAGGATTTACAAGATTAACATGATTAAAAGGCGGCTTTTTGGTCCTTAACATCTTGTCAATCCTGTTCATCCTGTCCATTTATTCCTTGCCCACTACCAATCCCATCGGTTACAGGAACCCGCCCCTTGAGCCGATTTTCGGCCCTGGTGCGATCCATTTCAGGCCCTCGTTTACCCTAAACAAGGCCCTAATATAGAACAAACGAGACCCTCATTTGGACCCTTCCAGGCCCTGATTTACCCTGCCCAAGGCCCTCATTCCCAACCTTTAAGGCCCACTTTCACCCCCAAACGCCTGCCCTTACCCACCCCACAGCCCGTTCCCTCTATCCTCGAAAGCTTTTTTTCCTCACTTCGCTACTCACCCCCTCCGCCCGATAACTGTGCTCCTATTAATCTGAACGGGTAGCGGCGGGGGTATAAAAGGTGGATGCTCTGGTTGGCGAGGGCTGGATTACCAGCTCGATGTCGGGGCACACGTCCTTGGCCCGCTGAGATGTCTGCTGGATCTGTTGCCACAGGGCCTCCTGTTCGGGGCCTTGCTTGGTGGCGGCGTGACGCTTGAGGGCATAACTCCAACGGCTCCAAGCCATACAATGCCGGGGGTCCAGTGTGGTTGCCTGGCGGAATTTCTCGTAACTGGCGGCAAAAAGGACATCTGCGGGCGGGCCTTGCTTGGTTAGGGCCTGGCTGGTCAAGGCTTCGCCCCAGTAAAACCACGTCAGTGTATAGGTTGGGTCGAGGAGTGTGGCTTGCTGGAACTTGGCGTAGGCCTGGGTGTAAACGGTGTCCTTGTCGAGGGTGTCCCGCTTGAGGGCTTTATTGAAAAGCCAAAAACCCCAGTTACACCATAAGCGGGCATTGTTGGGATCACCACGAACAGCGTCTTCATAAGAGATCGTCTGGACTTGGCGATAGGTTGGTGGGCTAAAGTACGTCGTTGTTGCCCCGCTGTCTTTATCGCCAAGGGGGGCGGAAGACGAAGTGGTCTTCGTTCTGTTGCAACCGATTATGGCTAAAAGGGCAAGGCTTAACGCGAGTAACCACACCGCCGGGAGGCAAGGTTTACCATTCATAGTTGGTCTCGCTGAGGGTAAAGAGTACTATCGGGTATTATGTCGTTGATAATCCAATGGGGCGATACGCCCCGTAACTGGAAAGGCATTCTACCGGAACCGGTGGGAAAAGGCAAGCGGCGGGTACGGCCCGTTCTACAGCCTAGATCATTTTCTCTAGCAATTTCTCAGCCCTATCTAGAGCCTTTTCATGGTATGGCAGAAACACGTTCTTTACCCAATCCTTATGAGGCGGCAGCTCCTTACCGTTCCTAACCTTCTTGACAAATAAAGGTCGAAACCCAGACCAATCGGCGTGCTTTCCGCTTTCCAGATACTCCTGCGCTTTGGCAATCGCATCTTCAAGATGTTTGATGCGATCAAGAATTGATTTCTTTTTCAGGTTCATAAGCGTTTTGCGAATAATAAAATAAAGCCGCGTGTACAACAAGTTGCACACCCTACGAAAGAGCATTCTACCGGCACAGACGGGAAAAGGCAAGCGGCGGGCACGGCCCGCCCTACAGGTCCACCTTAAATCCTTTCTTTTTTGCCCAGCCTTTGAACTGAAGCATCATATCCAGTAAACCACTGCCGGAATACGGGGAGGCATCGACTCTTTGGATAAAGCTGTTGATATCTGTCTGAGAGAGATCGGTTTTTTGACAATAAGCCAACCAGCTTTCCGCCATCTCAAGACAGAATCGCCATTGGGAATTGTCAGATTGTTCAACGCTCAATTTTTGGAAGTATTGGATAAAATGGTTGGGATTAAAGTCGGTATCCATCGTAACTAATCCATCATGTTGTTAGTCATTTAATATTCTTATTCATGTCTCGCTCACCAAGCAGGCGGCGGGGACGCCGGGTTACTCATGGTTGACCACATCGTTAAAAAGGTCCGTGACCCCCAGCCAGAGGCGGGCGGTGTGGAGGTCGCCGAAGACGATGACCGACTTGGGCGCATGCAGGGTGGCCATGACCTTATAGAATATCGCCAGGTTCCAGGTATGAGCGTCATCGTAGGCGACGACGATGGCGCAGTGATGCGGGATGGGGCGGCGGCTGTGGGCAGTGCGTTGGCGGATGATTTCGGCCATATCCTGCTCGGTGATGTCGCGGCAGGCGTCCCGTTCGATCTCCATCAGTTCATCCAGCGGCGGGCGGACCTGTTCATTGATGGCGTGGTCCACCTCGTAGCTGATAAACTCCTCGCGTGCGAGCGGGGGGGTGATGCGAGCGTGGAGAAAATGGCCGTTTTTGTGGATGCTGTACGTGATCGGCATGACGGACTCCTTGTTCAAGACGTGAACTCATACCGTCAGCCGTTAATGCCCATGCCGGCAGGAAGTTTTAAAAACGTCGCCCAACCGGAGCGAGCCTGCCGTGCTTGCCGGGCATGACGGCCAAACCCAAATGTCCATACCCCGCAGGTCGAAAGGACCCCGCAGTTAAGGCGTATTGTATCGCCGGGGCCGGACCGGGGCAAGGCAATAGCGGGCGGATGCGGCGGGGGAATCATCCGGCAAACGTTGGTTAAACGGAGTGGAGATGATTACTTTTTGTCGTAGGCCTCATCTGGGTCGTAAACCGGCTGGGCGATAAATTCGAGCTTGTCTTTCGTGCCCGGTTGGATGCGGCGGTAGAAGCAGGACTGGTAGCCGACGTGGCACTGACCCTGGTCCACCTTGACCATGAGGATCAGGCAGTCCTGGTCGCAATCGACGAGGATTTCGCGAAC
>JAFGBA010000197.1 GCA_016933395.1 Sedimentisphaerales bacterium
CCGCAAATTTCGCGCCACCAGCCGCACGTGCGGATTACCCTGTCCGAATGGCCCCAATCGATCAATCGCCGCCACCGTCGGCACATCCAGTTCCCTTATAGTGACCTCTGCTTCGATGTCCAGCGTCGGCGTAAGTGTTTCTTCATCTACCGCCAATTTGCCTACCGCCTCGTTGAACGCCGCACGAAAGGCGTCGATGTTCTCCCGCGACAATTTCAATCCCGCCGCCATCGTGTGCCCGCCGAAACTGAGCAGATGTTCCCGGCACATCTCCAGCGCTGCGCACATATCCACGCCCGCCACGCTGCGGCACGATCCCATCGCCGGTTCATCGCCCGCCGCAATCACCACCGCCGGTCGATGGTAACGATCCACGATTCGATTGGCGACGATCCCCACCACGCCGCCGTGCCATTTTTCTCCCGCCGCCACGATGCCGCGCCAGTCCTCCCCATCCATACCCAGGGTCTTGATTTGCGTCAGGGCCTCTTCGGTAATTTGCTTTTCCACTTTTTGCCGCTGGGCGTTTTGGCTTTCCAGGTAACGGGCGATCTCCCGGGCGCGATCCTCACCGGCCCGGGTAAATAGTTCCATCGCCAGCCGTGCATGCCCCATCCGTCCGGCCGCATTCAAACGCGGCGCCAGCCGAAACCCAATGTCCGTCGCCTGCAGCGCCGCCCCCGTCAGCCCGCACGCCTGAATCAGAGCCTTTATCGCCGGATCATCCGCCGCCGCCAGTCCCTGCAATCCCCACGAAGCAATCACGCGATTCTCGCCCACCAGTTCCACCACGTCCGCGATGGTCCCCAGCGCCGCCAGCGACGTCGCCGCCAGCAGAAACTCGCGAAACTCCGTGGATACTTTTTTCGCTCCGGTAAAATGCTGCGACAACGCCCACGCCAGCTTGAACGCCACTCCCGCCCCGCATAAGTAAGGATTGGGATATGTTTCGCCCGGCAGGTTGGGATGCACCACGGCGCACGCTTCGGGCGGGGCGCCTTCCATCTTGTGATGATCCGTGATGATTAAATCCACACCCAACCTGCGCGCCAGCGCCGCCGTTTCCACCGCGCTGATGCCGCAATCGACGGTGATAATCAATCCCGCGCCATCCGCCGCCAGTTGCCGCATGGCGTCGTCATTCAGGCCGTAGCCTTCCTCCAGTCGATGAGGCACGTAAAAATCAACTTCCCGCCCCATCAGCTTCAGGCATCGCCACAAAATCGCCACCCCGGTAATGCCGTCGACGTCATAATCGCCGTACAGCACAATTTTCTCATTGTTTTGCAGCGCCTGATGAATCCGTTTGACCGCCGCCGCCATCCCGCCCATCCGGTCCGGCTCGATTAAATCGCTCAATGAAGGTTGTAAAAACCTGCGGCCTTCTTCCGCCGTGCGAATCCCTCGATTATAAAGCAATTGCGCCACCAGTCTCGGTACGTGCAGTTGTTTCGCCAGTTCCTCTCGCCCCTCCCACACCGCCGCCACCCGCCAGCTTTTTTCCCTGCTCTCACGTTGCTTGCGTCTCCATGTCACGGCGGACTCCATTCTCACCTCGGTGTCAATATGGCGAACACCCCGCCCGCCAGAAATGCTCGCGCGTCATGATGTTAAGAAAAATATTTTACTGCATTCACAAATAAACTCAACCCATCCCCCGCCGGTTTATCCGGCCCCAATCGCGTCCAGTGCGGATGATGCGTGCGGTGGATATGCCGTTCCGGATGTGGCATCAGCCCCAACACTCGCCCGGTTGTATCGCACAAACCCGCGATGTGGTCCGGGGAGCCGTTGGGATTGACCGGGTAAGCGCCAAACGCGCCCTCGGCGTCAACGTAACGCAACGCCGCCAGACCGTTATCACGCGCTTCCTGCAATAATTCCTCGCTCCTGAACACGATTTTTCCTTCACCGTGGGCGACGGGCAGATAAATTCGCCGGCCGGCGTCGAGAAACACGCATTTGTCCGTACCCGGCTGGAGATACACCCACCGGTCCTCGAATTTGCCGCTGTCGTTATACGTGATTGTCACCCGGGTGATGTCCGCATGGCCGTTGCCGTCCGCATGGGCGCTGCCCAACAGGCCCGTCTTCACCAGCACCTGAAAACCGTTGCAAATTCCCAGAACCAGCTTGTCCGCGTCGATAAACCGCCGCACCGCATCGCGAAAATGGTGAATCAACTGATTGGCCAGTATCTTGCCCGCCGCGATATCGTCGCCGTAGCTGAATCCCCCCGGCAGCGCCAGTATCTGAAAGTCGTCCGGCAGCGCCGGATTTTCTATCAGCCGATTCACATGCACCTTCTGCGCCCGCGCCCCCGCCAGCTCGAACGCATAGCGCGTCTCCTCATCGCAATTCGTCCCCGCCGTCCGTAACACCATTACCTTCGGTTCTGCCATCGCCTTTCCAATCACCTTGATTCATGTAGGGTGGGTCTTTGACCCACGCGGATTTTATTTAGCCGTTGATTTCACTGATGAACACTGATAAGCAAGAATTAAACATTAAAATTCGTGTTTATTCGCGTAAATTCGTGGCTAAAATTCTTATCTGTGAACATCTGCGTAATCAGTGGCTAAAAACATTAACCTCGTTTCACCATCGCAGCGGCGCCTGCCACGCTTCCTTCAACGCCGCAATATCGCCGTTGATAACCGCTTGTTTATTATCTTTGATTACAAGTTTTCCTGTTCCGGTCACCTTGCCAATCTGCCCGAACCGCACGTTTTTCATCACCGCTGCAAATGCGCCGAAATCCTCCGGCCGTACTTCCACGACAAATCGCGTCGTCGATTCACTGAAAAGTTTCTGCGCAACGGACGTAACGTTCTTGCTGCAAGGTAAAGCCGCCAAATCAATCTCCATGCCCAACCCGCCCGCAAACGCCATCTCCGCCAGCGCCGCCGCCAATCCGCCCTCGCTGCAATCGTGGCACGCCGCCGCCAATCCTTTGTTAATCGCCGCCGCCATCGCCAGAACCACTTTCGGCGCGGTTTGCAAATCCACCTTGGGCACGTTCGCGCCTATCTCACCGCGCAGCTTGTAATACTCCGATCCGCCCAATTCGTTCTTCGTTTCGCCCACGACGAAAACCAGATTCCCCGCCGCCTTGGCGTCCATCGTCACGCATTTGTTCACATCCGCCACCAGCGTCATCGCGCTGACCAGCAGCGTCCCGGGAATATTAATCGTCTCGCCCGTCTCCGTGCGAAATTCATTATTCAATGAATCCTTGCCCGAAATAAACGGCGCTTTAAAGGCTATTGCCCCGTCGTAGCACCCCTGCCCCGCACGCACCAGACCGGCTAACCGATCCGGTTTATCGCAGTTACCCCAGCAGAAATTATCCAATAGCGATATCCGCTCCGGATCGCCGCCCACCGCCACCACGTTCCGCACCGCCTCATCAATCGCCGCCAGCGCCATCCAATACGGATCGATATCACTATATTGCGGGCAAATCCCGCATCCGATCGCGACTCCGCGCTCGCTGTTCAAAACCGGCCGTATGACTGACGCATCTCCCGGCCCGTCATTCGCTGCGCCCACCAGCGGCTTCACCGCCGATCCGCCCTGCACCTCATGATCATACTGCCGCACCACCCATTCCTTGCTGGCGACATTGTAACTCGACAAAATTGCCTTCAAGTCAACGGTGTAATCACTTTTTTCAATCGGCTCCGGTTCCGCCGATTCCTTCGGCTGCCATAACGCTTTGCGGGTGTACTTGGGCAATCCGTCATGCAGGAATTTCATGTCCAGTTCACCCACCGTTTGCCCCGCATAACGCAGCAAAAGCTTGCCGTTGTTGCCAAAATGGCCGATAACCGTCGCTTCTACGTCTTCCGCCGCGAAAATGGCGTTGATTTTTTCCAGATTCTCCGGCCCCACGGCGATAACCATCCGCTCCTGCGCTTCGCTGATCCAAATTTCGGTATAGTTCAACCCATCGTATTTCAGCGGCGCTTTCTCCAAATCCACCACCGCGCCAAGTTCCTCGCCCATCTCACCCACCGCGCTGCTTAGCCCGCCCGCCCCGCAGTCGGTAATCGCGACATACAATCCCTCGTCGCGCGCCTGCAACAGCGTATCGAGCATCTTCTTTTCCATAATTGCGTTGCCGATTTGCACCGCGTGGGAAAATACCGTCTCGTGTTCGTGGGTCATCTCGCCGCTGCTGAACGTCGCTCCGTGAATCCCGTCGCGCCCTATCCGGCCGCCCACCATCATGATCAAATCGTTTGGACGCGGCTTGCCGAAACATTTATTCTTGGGTATCAGCCCCACGTTGCCGCAATACACCAGAGGATTGCCCAAATAGCGGTCATCGAACACCACCGCCCCGTTTATCGTCGGAATGCCCATGCGGTTGCCGTAATCGCGCACGCCGCTGACCACGCCTTTCATCACCCGCCGCGGATGCAGCACCCCCGCCGGCAACTCCTCGAATTTCATGTCCGGCCGAGCGAAGCAAAATATATCCGTATTGGCGATGGGTTTGGCCCCCAGCCCCGTCCCCATCGGATCGCGAATGCAACCGCCGATGCCTGTCGCCGCTCCGCCATAAGGCTCTATCGCCGAGGGATGGTTATGCGTCTCCACCTTAAAACATACCCCGTACTCGTCGTCGAATTCCACCACCCCGGCGTTATCCACGAACACCGAAATACACCACGGCTTGTTAAGTTCCTTCGTCGCCCGCGCCACCGTCGATTTCAAGAGGTTATCAATCACCTCCGTCTCTTCTCGCCCGTCGCTATGCCGCGTTGTCACCTCAATCACCCCGCGGAACGTCTTATGCACGCAATGCTCGCTCCACGTCTGCGCCAGCATTTCCAGTTCCACGTCGGTCGGCTCCCGACCCAACTCGCGATAGTAATTCTGAATCGTCCGCATCTCTGTAACGTTGAGAAATAAATCGCGCTGCTTGCTCAGCCGCGCCAAACCCTCCTCGTCCAGTTCCCGGAGCGGCAAATGCGCCAAATTCAGCTTGTACGGCGACACCCGCGCTGACGGCGGGTCTTCCTCGCTGTTAATCCGCACCTCTTCGATGCAGTCATTGCCCATCACTTTTTGGGCGATTAATTCCTTTTGCTTGTTGTTCAGTGTCCCCAGCAGCAGATACTTTCGCGCCGTCCGTACGCTCTGTGCCGTCAGCCCCATATCCCGTATTCCCAACAGCGCCGAACTTGCCACCGGGTCCGTCACCCCCGGCTTGAGATATACTTCCATCAACGTCGCCTGCGCCAATCCCGGCGGCGCCGCCATCCGTCCCACGTGGTAATCCTCCGTCACCGGGTCCGCCAGCAGTTCCCGTGCAATCCGTTCCACCGCCGCTTTATCCAGATCGCCCTCAATCAAAAATACGCGAATGGCCTGCACCGCCTCCACGGCGTCAATCCCCAGTTGGCGAATGTCGCCCGCCACGGCGTTCGCCGCCGCGTCCGTAAACTCAGGCCGCGTAAACGTTTCTATACGCCAGTTCACTCTTTATGAGGCTCCTTCCCAAAAAAATGACAACTAAAACGTACTAATGTCATTCTGAGCGCAGCGAAGAATCTCTCTTATGCTCTTTTAAGGAAGATATTCGTTACGTTTAATATAATCACCATTACCATCAATTTTTGATTTTACTTTGTCATTTTGATTTTTAATATTTGATTTTTTATTTCCCTACGCCGGTAATTCCTTCCGTGTTAATTTGCGCTCCACTAGCTCGTTTCGCGTCACCCGCGCCTTTTCCAATAACTGATAAATCGCCTTCTCATCCCCTTGCCGCAGCTTTTTCTGCCACATCTGTAACTGCCCGATCAACTGGTCTATCGCCTTATCCGTATGCTCCGCGTTGGACAGCAGAATATCCCGCCACACTCCCGCCGGCCCCGAAGCAATACGCGTCGTATCCAAAAAACCCTTCCCGCACAACAGCATGTCCCCCATGGCGGAGTGGTTCATCAGCGCCGCTGCCAGTACGTGCGGTAAATGGCTGATTCGCGCCAGCACCCGGTCATGCACCGCCGGCGTCATTACCTCCACCCGCATATTCAGTGCCTGCCAGAACGCTTTCAACTGTTCCACCCGTACCGCCGGCGTTCCTTTCGTCGGCGTAATAATGCAATGAGCATCGTCGAACAGGTCCGCCCGCGCGAACTCCATCCCCCGCTGTTCCGACCCCGCCATCGGGTGCGACCCGATAAATACCACCCGTTTGGGGAGATTCCGCCGCGCCCACCGTACCGGCAGCACCTTCGTCGAGCCGACATCTGTAACCAGACACCCCGCCGGCAGATGTTCGGCCATTTCCTCCATCAACTCGGCAAACGTCCCAATCGGGCTGGCCAGCACCACCATGTCCGCCTCCGCCACCGCACAGGCCACCGTATCCCGGATTTCATCCACCGCCCCCGCCTCTAACGCCTTCTCACGGGTAACAGCCCGATGGCTATATCCCACCCGCCGCACCTGCGGATATGCCCGATCCACCGCCAAGCCCAGCGACCCGCCCAACAGGCCCAATCCTAAAACGGAAATTTTTTCTAACTTATTATCCTGCATAGATTTACATATACTCTATCCCCCGCCACACACCCCTAAGAGCCTACCGGCCCCCGCCCGTTACGTCAATTTTATTCTTGATTATAGCCTTTCCCAAACGTTACAATGAAAACTTTGGAAGAACATTGTGTTCAGAAATTGTTAAATACAACAAACCTGTCCATTCCTCCGGTGGCCCGGACAGGTAAAGGTTTGCTGCCCTCCAGGCGAGGGTTTATTATAGAAAAACAGGCCCCAGGTCGTGGTTGATATATCCGCCGTCGCTCTGGGGCACGTTGCCAATTGGGCAGTATTATGGCTAAACACGAAGACCTTGCTCACGCCGTTGCCGATAGTAAAGGCAACGGGTGTCTGGCTTTTGAAAAGCCCCTGGCCGAATTGGAATCGCAAATTGCTGAGCTGCAAGTCCTCCAGCAGACCAAAGGCATCGATTATTCCCCCGAAATTCGCCAGCTTCGCGGTAATCTTGTCCAACTCACCGCTAAAGTTTACAAGCACCTGACCCCATGGGAGAGCGTGCAGGTCGCCCGCCATCCCCGTCGGCCGTTGGTGCGCGATTATATCGGCATCATCATCAAGGACTTTTGCGAGCTGCACGGCGACCGCTGCTTCGGTGACGACCCCGCCATGGTCACCGGCCTGGGTCGCCTCGGACGCGAGAAGGTTATCATCGTTGGCCACGACAAAGGCCGCGACACACGCGATAAAATCACCTGCAATTTTGGCTCCGCTCACCCCGAAGGCTACCGCAAGGCCATGCGGGCGATGAAACTCGCAGAAAAGTTCCAGTTGCCGGTGGTTACCTTGATTGATACGCCCGGAGCTTACCCCGGCATTGGTGCCGAAGAGCGCGGCCAGGCTCAGAGCATCGCCGTCAGCATGATGGAAATGGCCCGGCTCAAAACGCCCACCGTCTGCGTCATCATCGGCGAGGGCGGCTCCGGCGGGGCCTTGGGCATCGGTTTCGGCGACCGGGTGGCCATGTTGCAATACGCTTATTACTCGGTTATCAGCCCCGAAGGCTGTGCCGCCATTCTTTATAAGGACGGCGGCGAGGCCGCTCGCGCCGCTGACCATCTCAAGCTCACTGCGCCTGACCTGCTGCAACACAACCTCATCGACGACATTATCGAAGAACCCCTCGGCGGCGCGCATCGCAACTGGCATCAGGCCGCTCATAACATCGAGCAATACCTCCTCAAGCGCATCCGCGACTTGGGCCGCTGCAAACTCGAGAATCTGCTCAACAATCGCTACAAACGCATCCGCGCCATCGGTGAATTCCGCACGGGTGTATCGCTGCCCGTCCCGAAAAAGGCCGTACCCGAAAAACCCCCCCGCATCAAAGCCCTTCCGCCCGCCTCTGCTTCTCCGGCCGCCCCCTCCCGCGCCGAAGCCAACAGATAACATTTGGGGCGAAAAAGCCTCCGTTAATGTTAAAATAGGCAATTTAAACCTCACAAAAAATGGTCACGCCAAAACAACAAAATGTGGCCATCCCCAAATTTTTTATTCCCCTGCCACACAACGAGTTAGCGAAATTCCCCGCCACAGAAATCCAAAAAAATGCGCATAAATGTGGCCATCGCCTGTATAGGTAGAGGGACCTTGTTTTTTTTGGTGCCGCCGTAAACGCTTCCTTCGCGTCCAAAAAATCCCCCCTCTACGCTCTTTGACAAGTAAAAATGAGTAATTGTCTGGGACTGCTCCAGTGTAATCCTTGTGGCGTCGCGGGCATTTCTGTCATGACGAAGGTCATCGCTGTGACCGGAATGCCCGCGCTCTTTTTGTCATTCCCGTGAAGGCGGGAATCCAGTCATACCGCCGGCGTCTCGCCGACTCTTTTTTTGTCTGTCACGGCGTAGTTGAAAACGAAGCCGGATCATGCTGAACGAAGTGAAGCATCTCTCTTTACTGCGTTCCCACGCATTGCGTGAATATTTATCAGGAGGAACCATGAAACAATTACCACTTACCCAAGGTTATTTCGCCAAAGTCGATGATGAAGATTACCCCCGCCTCACCCGCTGGAAATGGCACGTCTCACCTTCCACCAGCGGCCCCTACGCCGCCCGCACCATCCGCCCCGCCCCCGGCCAATGCCGCAAACGCCGCCTCCACTACGAGGTCCTCCGCCTTCCCCAGCCCTTGCCTTCCGGCCGCGTCGTGGACCACATCAACCACGACACCCTCGACTGCCGCAAGGAAAATCTCCGCGTCTGCACCCACCAGCAGAATTTCTGGAACTCTCGCCCTCGCGCCCGCAAAACCAGCTCCCGCTACAAGGGCGTCACCCGCCGCCGCCCCCAAAAATGGAAAGCAACCATCATGAAAGACGGCCGACTCCACAACCTCGGACTCTTCGACGATGAATACGACGCCATGGTCGCCTACAACCGCGCCGCCGTAAAACTCTTCGGCGACTACGCCCACGTCAATCACTGGCGCGGCCCATCCCCCCCAGTCCGGTAGTCTGTTCAATGATTGTCCATGTTCGTCCGTGTCGGTCTGTGTTGGTCCGTGTTTTCCTTTCAAATTTTAAATCTTACTCGGTATCGCCGGCTCTTTTGTTATGCTGAGCGCCGCGAAGCATCTCTCTTCGGTATCGCTGGCCTCTGGCCGGCTCTTTATTCCCGCCCGATCCGTCTGATACGTCCTATTTGTCCTATCAAGACAAATAATCATTTTCTTCCTCTTCCTTCATGCTCTTCGCGCTTCTGCGGTGAAAATCTTTAATTAAACTCAACGGGAGCGATACATACTCGACGCCCTACAAGCAAAAACACCTTTACGATAATTCGTCAAATAAGATGCTTTAATTCATCCGCACGGGTTAAGAGTCCATCCTACTGAACTCTTCACTCGGCGTAATCATCGGCATCGCCGGATTTTATGCCATTGGTAGGAAAATATGATAGACAATAAAATTACCATCGGGGCCGTATTTGTGATGAGTTTCTTTCACTTGATTAGAAGCAATAGCAGAAGAAGCCTTGAGCGTTTCACTGCCCTGCATATATAAATTCGACCGTCGTTTTTCTACGGCTTTTTGAACATCATTTACGGCCTCATCACATTTGCCATCCATGACATATCCGAGCATTCCCCCTTTGTCCAAACCGGTGGCATATTGCCCGTTGAAATAGCGGTACATGCCGTCTGTAACATATGCATCCGCCAAAGAATCAAATCGGCCTCCGGGAAATTTCCATCTTAGACGTTTACACTCGAAAGAAAAATAAGCTTCCCTGATATGGCCATGAATAATCCTGAGATCCAGACGGCCAATTTGGTCCGTTCCTCTTTCATTAAGAAGTGTTATTTCAGGATCAACAATAAAAGGTAATTCTGTAAGCTTCTGGTTTCTATTCAATATTGGACAAAACTCTTGTGTTATCTTTACTTCATTTGTTTGTGTGGTTCTGAATGTTTTCCATGAGTCCAAAACGAGTTGTATTGCTTGCGGGACAAGCGAGAAAGGAAAACGGTTTGCCCACATATCAAGATTGTCATCAATGACCATGTTTTCTCCCCCGCGATGATAAAATGGCCCCGGCGATTTCATCCGCATCATTCAGAGCCGCCGTCCTTGACCAGAATCGCATCTGCATGGGTTTAAGCAGATAAAGACTCTTGCCGTCAAACACTTTTAGATTTTGGCAGAAAATGAATCGTCCTTTCTTGTTTTTCAGCAAAGGCTCCATTCGCTTGATAACGGACGCAAGCTCTTTCGTCGCCTTTGAAACAGGCACACGTGCCGAAATCCTATCCGCCAAAGAAACATGAACGACGGAATATGGTGAGCCCATAAAAACTTCACCATTGACTTTGAATCGGCTGTCTTTCCCGAAATGATTAAGCATTTCGCAAAGAGTCATTGTATAAATCCGGCATTCTTCTTCTTCGGCCTGCTGAAGCGTTGGAATATCCACGTAATTTTGTCGAGGATGAAAACTCTTTATGGCTAACTGAAGAGTGTCCTCAATAAGCATGGATTCGTATTTATCAATGTTATAATACTCCCGTATTAGCGGATCAAGTTCGTTGCGGAGTCTGTCAGACTCATCTCTTTTCCTTTGTTCATCGGTAAACCAATTTTTATTTTCTAAGGATATTCCAAATCTCTCGACTTTCTTTGCCACTTCAGTTACTATTGCTTGTGCTGCCTTTGCATCCGGTGCATTTTCAGGCAGAAAAAATGGTATAGATAGTAATTCATATAAATGGATTCTATCTCTTTCTGTCCCCCAATCAGATGAGGTATGAAAGAGAAAATACTGAATCACACTGGATTTTATAACAATACTAAGAAAGCGAAGATAATTTATATCTTGCGTTATTTTTGGTCCTGTGATTACATAAATTGACTTTTTAAAAAAGACGGTAAAATCACAAAAACCTACTTTTATATCCTGTGAACCTTCTGTTATAAGCACTTTAGGCCCCATAAAAAGCTCTTTTCTTCTCGGAGCTTCCACTTTAAGGGGCAGTTTTGCTTCAGTGACAGTTTTGCAATCATTATTAGATATCACTAATGAAAACGATTGTTTGCTATCCAGGAATAGATCGTTGGAATTCCAAGAACCCTTATTTTTAGTTTTACCCACCATTATTCCAGTGCCTTTATCCCATCGCATGGGTTCGTTGTGACTTTTTCCGGTTAAATCATGAAGCTTTGGGAGACTTTTAAGCCTGGATGTAAGACGATAGTCGCGCCAAGATCCCCAATAATGTGATTTCCATATCATAGGGGCATTTTCATTTTGGGCCGCATGAAGAATTTCTTTTTGATGAAGTAATATTGTATCTTCCTCGCGAATATATACGGGACCGCCTTTTTGATTAAGAATATCGCTTTTGGGTGATTCGTATAAGATGCTATCATTAGGTTTTGATACCAATGTGCCGAAGCGTATTGCAATACATGGATGAACGGCACCTGCAAATAAAACAAAACGTAAATCGGAAAAATTTACCACCCTTTCAACCGCGACAGAGCTAAACCATTCTTTTTGAAATTCATTGGTGCCATCATTGAATAAAACGGCTGTAGGTAGTAACAGACATCCCTGGCCGGAGTTGGAAAGATACTCAAGAGCTTTCCATGCAAATCCATGCGCTATTTGTTTGTTTGGCGCTAATACTTTAGGATTTTTTGACCTCCATGTCAAAAATAGGTCATCCTTTTGATATTTTCCACTCACCCAGGGAGGATTGCCTATGACAACATCGAAATCACGCTTTTTAAGAGAAATAGCTGAATTAAAAAAATTCTCTTCTTGTATAGTATTCCTGCTTTCTTTAACTGTGCCTTTTTTTAATTTCAATAATGGCGGCAATCTTTCGCCATGTTTAAGAAGATACTCAATATCTTTTGGTTCAAGCCATTCCAGAAATGCCAAATATAAACTAAAGCATGTAATATGGCAGGCCGTCGCGCTTATATCAACGCCATATAATTGATTTAATTTTGGTCTCAACTCCCGCGCCCAACTTATTCCCCTCGTCTTATCCGTTTCTCGATATAAACTATCCGCCATGCGACCGAACAAAGACACGAGAAATACGCCGCTACCGCAGGCCGGGTCAAGAACTTCCAGTTCATGAATAGGTTTACCTGTTTTTTTCTCGATATCCTCCAAGGCAGTATCCACCACCATCTCCGCAAGATGCAAGGGCGTATAATAGGCTCCTGCTGCGCGTTGCGAATCTTCTCCGACCTCAATTTCTTTTAGCTTACCCTGTTCACCTAAAAAACTTTCGTAAACAGCGCTGATTGTTTCGATAGGGATTACACTAAAATCATAGGCCCAAAAACCGAGAACACGTTGTCCTGTCTCAATGTCATGCCCCTGTAGGAAATCATCCACAGCCTTAATAAAAGGGTCTGTATAACGTTTACTCTCTTTTGCAATACTATGAGGAAAAAGGCTGCCATTGAATGTTCGTTTGACATATCTAAAAATGCGGCATATAGCATCGCGTTTTTGAGCCAGCTTATTAAGGTCGTTTAAAAGATGCCGTAAGAAATAACCTGCGCTATTTTCGGTTGCTGGTTGAAGTTTGTATAAAATTTTATGTTCGATCTTGGTAAAATGCTCACCAATCATACCTCTCTCGATGAGATTGCACACAAACAGCAATCTGGTCAAAAAATGATGAGCAAATTTAAGGTTTTCCTCTTTTTCTTTCTTTGTATTTCCATTTTGCGTTTCCGCCAATTGAAGGGCGGTATAATTCAAATTTCTAAGTAACTCCGTATCGACTGCTCCACTTCGTAAAAAAGCGTGTGGATTTTTTTCATAGATCATTCCGGATTCTATCAGTGCCCATAACTGATCTAATTCCAGCATGTCTCTAACGTTTTCGAGTATGGAAATGATCCGCTCCTCACTTTTTTCTTTTTTAGGCGGAGTATAGGCCGTATAGACATGTACCTTTGTACGAGATTGCACCACCAACATGGGGACAACAGCCTGATTCCATAAAAACCGTTGCCACCGCCGTATATCTTCATCAGAAATTGTTGTCGTGTTGACTTTTTTCAGGTATGCCGCCGGTGACTTGCCCACATAAAAAACCGCATCCGGCTGAAACACCCGTTTATAATCCCCTCGAAGCGTGCGGTAGATAAGATATGCGTAATGCAGCCCTTTTGATTCCCGCCAGAAGCTATCGGCATCGTGATATATCTGGCGCGACCAGGGGGCAGCACCTACTATATCAGATATGGTATGCGTCCCATCCATGCAATGACAACTTATCTCTTTATATGAATAACTCTAAGATTCCCTGTGACCAACAATGACAAAATAACCTTTCAATTGTCTCTTGGACCGGTTCTGAACTTTGGCCCGATCTGAGCATCCATCTAACACGACCATAACCATACAGCATTTACTGCAAAATGCAAGCTTAAAATGAGAATAACTCCATGATTTATAAACATTTAAAGAATAATAAGTATTCTCCTTCTTTGTGAATTTCGATGTAGCAATGCTGAAGTCATTCCATATCCCCCTGGACCAGCTAACCAAGACCGCCCCGGGGCTAAAATAAAATTATGTAATTCCTCGGCAAGTATTATAAATCGCAGGACAATCCCCACAACTAAAATCCCCCTTTGGGCCGACAAGGCCTATAAGGCGTTGCATATAAATGTCTTATGAATCATCGCCCCGGTGTGAAAGGTATGAATATATAAAAAGCATGAAGGTAAATTTGCGTTGATTCGCGTTCATTCCCTGCGGGGCTCTCCGCTTCGCTCCGTGTCGCGGTTAAAAAGATTTTCTTCTGACTTCTGACTTCTGGGTTCTGAGTTCTGAAATCTTTTCGTTTCATTCACGGTTCAGAATCACCATCAATTCCTCGCCAACCATCTCCGCGTATAACGCAAAACCTTCCGGCGTCAGATGTATGCCGTCATCCCCGAGCATCGCCTGCGGCTCTATATGGTGTTTGGCCGTCAACTCCGGCAGATCAATTGTCGCCACGCCCAGGCGCGCGGCAATCTCGCGCACGGCCTGGTTATACGCCGCCAGAGTTTTCGTTGGACTTCGGCCATCGCCCGGCCTCGTCCAGGTGTCGGTTACTTTTTTCACCCGCGCTTCATCGCCTTGAACCTGGTTCAGGTCCGGCCGTATGATGGGATGGTTCACAATCAACACCGGATACCCGCCGGCCGCTCGAACCGCCTGGCAAATTCCCGTCATTTTCCGAATGTATTCATCCAGACCAACCCGCGACTGGCCGCCCCAATAAGGCGAATGGGCGTCATTGATGCCAAACTCAATCAGCACAATCGCCGGCATGGCGGGCAACACGTGATCTTTCATGCGATAAAACGCCCCAACGCTCGTATCGCCGCTTTGGCCACGATTAATCACGCAAAATTCCCCTTCGGCGCTCCGGTCCAGATTCCGCTGTAATAAATCCGGCCAATTATGTTCTCGGCCGCCGGCCGTAATTGAATCGCCATAACACAACACCGTCACCGGCCTCGCCGCCAGCAATTCCGCCGGACACGCCGCCGGGCTGACTTGATGGCCAACATGCGAACATCCCGTTATCCAACAACAGGCCCAAACTCCGATGAACAATACCCACTTGAACATAAAACCTCCTGTTCTCCGTTCGGCCGCCGTGATTTTTCAACACCCTCAAAGCATAAATCACCCGCCAAAAAGCGACAAGCAAAAACGACAATCCCAATACACACCGATGCCGGAATCCCCTTATTTGACGCCCCCATCCTGCTACCTGGTCGCGCGAAGTAGCGGGGAATTCACACCGGAACACCCTAACCTGACGCCCCTATCCGGCTACCTGATCGCGCAAAGTAGCGAGGTATTCGCGCCGGAATCCCCTGGTTTGACGGTTCCATCCAGTTACCTGGTCGCGCGAAGTAGCGAGAAATTCACACTGGAACACCCTAACGTGACTTCCCCAGCCGACCCATCTATCGAGGCCGCCCGCCCCCTCCTGACGGCATATTATCGGACAATAAAGCCTTGCCATCTCTTTACCACGCCCGAAATCCCGCCCAGGAATTGAGTTTGCATCTATGCCATCAATAGGTATAATAAACGCTTTAGAGCCGGGGAGTGGCTCAGTTTGGCTAGAGCGCTGCGTTCGGGACGCAGAGGTCGCAGGTTCAAATCCTGTCTCCCCGATTTGTGGGAAATGTGCTGATTATGAAGCGTGGGGAGACTATCGGCGGCGATGGTGGTGGGTTAATTAAGTTTGAAGCGGTGATAAAGTATGAAAATGTAAACTACATCATTCTTTTTTGCTCAACCAGGTTTTTTCAATTTCCTCAAGCGTTTTTCCTTTTGTCTCAGGGATGTATTTCCAGATGAACAGGATCGCGGGTATCGTGAGGCTGGCATAGAGGAAAAAAGTGCCCGCGGGGGTGATTTTCTGGAATAAAACCGGGTTGGTCTGTGTGATTACAAAACTGGTTATCGACAGCGAAAAGGCGCCCAGAGCGGCGGCGCGGCCGCGGATTCGGGTGGGGAAGATTTCACCCAGGATTGTCCAGACGCCGGGTCCGTATGAAAACGCAAAACATGCGACATAAAGCAACAGCGGGATCAGAACCCACTTGGAGCCCGTCATAAACATGACGCCCACGGCCGCCAGAGAGAGGAACGCTCCGGTGACGCCCGCCAGCAGCAGGCCTCGTCTTCCGAGCTTGTCGATCTTTCCAATGGCGACAAAGGTAAAAATCATATTGACCAGGCCGACCAAAACCGCACCCAGGAACGAACCCTCGGAACTTTGCATGGATTCGTTGAGGATATTCGGCGCAAAATACATAATGGCGGCGATGCCGCTGAGATGCGAAAACATCGGCAGCAAAATGGCTATTAACAAGGGAATGCGCAGATGCGGCTGGAACAATTCCGTAAATCGGCCTTCCTCCTGTTTGAGTACTTCGTGGATGTCAGCCAGTTCTTTTTGAGCCTGGTTCGCGCCGCCGACCCGAACGAGGATACGGGCGGCTTTTTCTTCTTGTCCCTGCCCTACCAGCCAGCGCGGGCTTTCCGGAGTGAGAAATAAAAGCACAAAAAACAACAAGGCAATAGGAATCTCCGTCCCGAACATGCCTCTCCAGATTTCCACCTGAAAAATCCAGCGCCAGAATGAATGTATCGGTTCGGATGACGTGATTCCGGCGGCGTCTCCGGCGGATCTGAGTATGAGATAATCAACGGTAAAGGCCAGAAGAATCCCCAACGTGATGGAAAGCTGATAAATGGAAACCATCCGGCCCCGAATCCTGGGCAACGTGATTTCCGCGATGTATAACGGGGACACCGCATAGGTGATACCCACACCGACACCGCCGATTAAACGCGCTATAATGAGAAAATTGAACGCAACATTCTTGCCCGACGAGAACCAGAGAAATCCCTGCGGTGCGCTTAAAAAAGTGGGCGGCAACATCGAGCCGGTCGCGGAAAGGATTAAAAACAGCGACGCCAGGATTAATGTCGGCTTGCGTCCGGCCCGGTCGGCGATATTTCCGGCAAGCATCGTGCCCAGAATCGTGCCCAAAAGTGCGGAGGCGGCCGCCCAGCCCAGCCCTGCTTTGGTAAGCTCAAAATGAGATTCCAGGAAAACGTTGCAGCCGGAGATGATGGCCGTATCATACCCAAAAAGAAAACCCCCTATCGTAGTTATAAAACATATCCCGACAAGATAGAACATGGAACCATGGGATTCTTTCAGCATATTCATGTTTAAGGCTTTTTCAGGATTCATTTACGGTACTATTCGTACGCGCCATATTTTTCCACGAGTTCAGAAACACGTTTTAATCTGCTTTCCAGGCCGTCCGGGGGCACCTGATCGGCCACTCCCAGCACGTACCGAGGTTTCGACCGCATGGTTGATAAAACCTCGATAACAAATTTGTCGAAATATTCGTCCGACGTCTGGGGCGTAAAGAAGACGCCGGGAATCCCGCCCCAAAACAACGTTTTAGTGTCCTTTACGAATCCGGCCCAATCCTTGACGGCCAGATCACCCACCGGCGCCGGGGTCATTGCTTCAATAAACGTCAAACCCACGGAACATTCCTCCCGTAACAGTCCTTTTAGCGTGCCGTCCATGTGGATTGTCGAGAATTTGCCGGCCTGTTTGATTTTCCCGGCCCATTCCTGTTGATAAGATCGCATATACTCTTCAAACAGCAGCGGCCCGACCACTTCGGAAGAGAGATTTTCCGGAATCATTAATATGTCCGCGGGACATTGAACGGCAATTTCCGCCGCTTTGTCATGTGATTTTTTTATCACCTCGACGGTTTGCGTCAGGGCGTCCTTGTCCTGCATGAAAATATCCACTACGGCCATGATGCCGGCGTCGAGCGCCACCATCTGCATGAGCGGGCTTTTAGGCAGATAGGCCAGAAATACCCCCATATCGCCGATTTGTTGCAAACGCCGGTAAGCGAACCGGTAATCCGGTTCATAGCGTGTATTTTCGTGGATATACTGATACGCTGGGAGATCATTTACCGATTTTATCAGGTGTTCCGTCGGGCCTTCCGTGAAAGAATTGGGAAGCCATGTCCAGCATTCACGCAGGACGCCCCGAGGGGTTTCGATTTCACGATATCGTTTATTGCCCTCTTTCCATTCCTTGACGCGGCAGTTTTCGATAATCGTTTTAAAGGGGAAATATCCCTGGAGGTAAAACCCTACGCCCAGTTCTCGATGCCAGTCGATGTACGCCCGGCCGGTTTTGAAGTCGGCCGGTTTTTCCCCCCTGCCGATCAGGGCGGTGGCCCAGTAATCGAGGTCTCCGAACCAGGGAACGCGGTCCGGTTGGCCGCCTTGTAGAATCGTCAATACGCGCTCTCTGGGGTTCATATATTGCCTTTGTCGTTTTAAGTGCTTACTTTATAACTATAGTGCCGCCGATAAACAAGTGGGAGAAAAATTGGTTATAATTTCAGTGGAAATATCCGTTGCGAGCGGATGGCCGCCCCGAATCCATGGCGGGTAGGATGCCCGCGTCACCTTTAAGGAGGTTTTCAGGAGGGTTTCGGGGTGCGAAGGCGACCGGCATATTCCGTCTTGACGGTTGCCGGGGGTTTGTTATGGTGTTGTCATGGGTTGCATAAGGCGGATTGCTTTGGCCGGATGTATTGCCGTGAACTTGAGCGGGCGGAAAGGCTGTGGCGAATTTTGCAGAGGAGAGTGGCTTGATGGCTCTTCCTGAATATGGCGAGTTGCCGGGCGATTCCGGACGCCGACTTGAGGTTGGAGGCTGGTTTAAAAAGTGATGACATTTTTAATTCCACCGTCGGCAATCCTAAAAAGGTGTCTGACCCCTTTAATTCACGTGACCCCTTTAATTCACGGCGACGATCATAAAAAGGTGTCTGACCCCTTTAATTCAATTTGATTTAGTTTAAGTTGAAGTATAAATATTAGTTAAAATACACCGATGACAACTTGAAATTCCTGTGCATTAAAGGATTATCCATGGGCGCCATTCCGGATACTAGCAATGTCGTGTATGATGAATTAAGAAAAACTATCGACACTGCGTTAGCATATGGTAAAGAATCTCGATCTGTTGAGTTTAAAAGAGGGGCCAACTGGGATGAACTTAAACGTAATATAATAAAAACGTGTTTGGGGATGGCTAACTTGAGAGGAGGAGGTTTAATTATAATTGGAGCGGAAGAGGATGGAACAAGCCTTAGATTATCTGGTGTGAGTAACGAACAATTATGTACTTACGACCCAGATATAATTAAAGAACAAGTTGATAGTTATGCATCACCTTCTATTGATCTTGATATAGTTAGACATAATGTAGATAAAATAATATTTATCGCTATTAAGGTATTTGAATTCTCTCGACAAATAATTATATGTAAAAAGTCGATGGAGGAAGGAAGTCATAAATTAAGAGACGGTGCCATATACACAAGACCATCGGGAAATGCTAGAACTGAAGAAGTAAGGAACGCTGGTGTAATGCGAGATCTCTTAGAACTTGCTACTGTAAAGGAAGCAAGGAGACTTATCGAGGTGACAAAGAATTTGGGAATAAATATAGTAACGCAGGGTGATATTGCGGACAAAGATAAATACATAGCAGAACGTGGAGATCTGGAATGAGCCAGAGTAGCATTTTTACAAAAATATACGGTTTACCTCACTGGAAAGTTGTTGCTAGGCCGACTGGAGAATATTTAACGCGGATACATTCTCCCAAGCAAGCATTTGAAACAATTGAAAGAGTAAAAGTACGTTTTGGAGGGTGGCAATATCCTTTTTTAAGCGAAAACATTGGCGAACAAATTAGAGATAGTAAGTTTATTGGCTATGAGTATGATGGTGGTGATATAATCGAGGCTTGGAGGCTATACTACAGTGGGCAGTTTTATCATGTTTTCCCATCGTGGGAAAGAGTTGATGAAGAATTAAAAAAACATACTGTCGAATGGGTATTGAGGGGAGAAGCTGTCGATGTTAGTAGCATTGGGATTATTAAAATTGATTATGTTGTAACTATACTAAATGCAATATTTGAATTTACAAAAAGGCTTTGCCAGACGGATATTTATCATGAAGGAATGGAAATAACAATCCAGCTTAGGAATATAGAAAATTATTATTTGACTACAACTTTTCCGAGATTTTGGCACGGTTCATATCAGGCCTCTACAAATGAAATAACGCTAACATGGAATAAGACTCCAGCAGAGATAATTGCTGTAGGGAGTGATCTTGCTATTGATGGGATGATTAAAATATTTGAATTTTTCGAATGGGACAATCCATCCAGAGAAATATTTGTAAAAGAGCAAGAGGAATTTTTAGCAAAATTAAGATAGCTAATAAAAAATAGATTTTGATATGCTCTGTAGAAAAGCTTTGAAATTCACCTATTTTAACCTTGGGTCGAAATAAAGTTCAGACACCATTTCTCTTGACAATTTGCTAACATAGGCTATCATAACGAGTTATGCCTCGATCGTTGCGGCAAGCCAAGGGCGGCGTGGCGTATCATGTTTTCAACCGCGCCAACGGCCGTTTGCGTATTTTCAAAACGGCGGGAGATTTTCTGGCGTTTGAGCAGTTGCTGGGCGAAGGGGCAAAGCGGTTCGGGATGCGGATTTGCGGCTATTGTTTGATGAGCAACCACTGGCATCTGCTGCTTTGGCCGCGGTGTGACGGCGACCTGTCGGCGTTTATGAAATGGGTGACGGGCACGCATTCGCATCGCTGGCACGCGGCCCACGGCACGGTGGGCATCGGCCATCTGTACCAGGGGCGTTATAAGAGTTTTCCGGTGCAGGGCAATATCTATTATTTGACGCTGCTGCGGTATATCGAAAGCAATCCTCGGCGCGCCGGGCTGGTTCAACGCGCCCGGCGGTGGCCGTGGAGCAGTTTGGCGATTCGCCTCGGCGGCGATAAAGAGGTGGTGCTTAGCGACGGCCCCTTTCCGCTGCCGGCCGGATGGCCTCGACGAGTGGACGCGCTCGATGAAGCTCACGCGGAGGCTATCGAAACCTGCATTCGACGCGGCCGGCCCTTCGGCGACGATGGCTGGGTGGTGAAAACAGCAAAAGCGTTTGGCCTTGAATCCGCCCTGCGGCCGCGAGGGCGACCGAGAAAAGAGGGAAAACAATGACCCGCATCAAAAAAGGTGTCTGACCCCTTTAATTTCCTCCTGACCCCTTTAATTTCCTCCGCTAAGGAAAAGATGCATAAGGTGAATTAAAAGTGTGCATTATAATATACACGCACGACGAAGGTCAGATATACTGTTTGGGCGACCATATAAAAAGAGTTGACACCTTCATTTGTCCATTAATTCGAAGAAAGAAACAATATGAACTTTTTGTCAAATAACAGTCGATGTAAAATCGCTTTTTTGTGTAGTTTAATTTTTGTTGTCATTATTTCCTCCATGTTGCTTGTGTGGAAGGTAAAGCATGAAAACCGCAGCAGAATGATATTTGCAACCATGCGAAAAGAATGCCATCCTATTGTTTGTGAACTTATTGATAATCGTATCGTACCGGGCGCTGCATATAAATATGTTCTTGATTTTGGTGATCCTGCGGAGACAATAAAACATGGTCGTTTTACAATATTAGATTTTAATAGAACAGATTCTGAAGGTATTGATATGACGAATGTAAGGTTAATATTTATCGATAATAAAGCAGTTAAAGCTTTCGCTGAAAGCTGCACATGGGAATACGTCTTCTTTAATATTATGACAGAAGATGAGAAGATTGAATTTGAAAATATATTTGGCGTAGTTTAAGCAGGGAAAATTCTAAACTTTTTTACAGAGCATGTCGGCCCCCTTTAATTTAATTAGCCTGCGGGATTGCCGACGGTAACGATTTCCTCATCGTTTTCGTCATGTTTGTGATGTTTTTTCATCTGCTCCTGTTTGAGTTGTTCCTTGATGCGTTGCTCGCGAGCATGAACATCCATCTCGATTTTCAAGGCCTGGAACAGGTGTCGCCGGTGCACGGCGAGCGTGTGCAGTAGAATCAGTCCGCCGCCGCCCATGGCCAACAAGGCGGCAACAACAATAATCGTCTCCATCAGCGACATTGCGGAAAACCTCTGAATTAAAACGTCCAATTTTGCGGCGTTATCAGGTTAACGCCTTGGCCTATTAACCCTCAAAACGGCCTACAAAGCTCATATCGGCAGCCAATGAAATAATTATTAAATCTTCTTTCATGCAATAACGAATGTTTTTATGCTTACAATCGTCCGATAATGTGTGAGCATAGCGGGGCATTTTCGGACAATAATATGGGATTATCGTTAATTTTTTTATAAAAGCCGGATGCTAAACTAATAGTATCAAGCAGTTATGGATCAAGTATCGAGAAGTAAATGACCAGAAACGAATGGATAAAGGCGATACTGGCGGGGGACAAGACGGTTCCGGCGGCCCAGCAGTGGATGGGATTTTTTAATGCTGCTTTGGCGCGGCGGTTGACGCCGCCGGAGTGTCATTATGAGCCGATGTGGCTGTATGACCGGCCGGAGGTGTTTGATTTTTCCGCCATCGGGCCGGAGAATCTCGACAAGATGGTGGCGTTTAACCGGTATCTGGGTCAGTCGATGTCGATGCTGGGGGCGGGAGCGAACCAGTCGTTCGGGCATGGGCTGCCGGGGGAGTTTGCGGCGCGGGTGATTGAGCGGAGCGATAACGGCCTGGTCGCCGAATACGAAACCGGGGTGAAGGCGAAGGTGCAGTTTCATCCGCATTTTTACCATTTTTTCGATGCGCCGCTGCGCGGGCCGGAGGATATTGATAAACTGAAACTGCCGGACGCGGATGATCCCAGGCGTTACGAAGGGTTGCGGAGCGATGCGGCCCACCTGCATGAGCGGGGCGAATACGTGGTGGGGTCGCTGAACGGATTTTTCAGTTCGCTGCATTATTTTCTGATGGATTACGAGGTGCTGCTGACGACGATTGTACTGGAGCAGGATTTCATTCGTGAATGCATCCGGCAGGTGGGGGAGTGGAATCTGAAGGCGGCGGGGCATATGATGGACGCGGGGCTGGATTGTCTGGTGTTTTGCGATGACCTGGGGACGAAGCAGAGTTTGTTGATTTCGCCGGGGATGTATCGCGATTTGATCAAGCCGTGGCATCGGCGGGTGTGCGAGTTGGTGCACGGGCGCGGCAGGTCGGTGCACTTGCATTCGCATGGGGCGATTGGGCCGATATTGAATGATTTGAATGAGTGCGGGTTTGATTTTATTAATCCATTTGATCCGGAAGAGGGGCACAACATCGAAGATATCCTGACCCGGCCGGGGCGGATGTTTGTGGCGGTGGGGGGCTTTCCGACGAGTTTTTGGGGCTGGCAGTGGCCGGAGCAGAAAGCGCACCTGGAAAGGATGGGCAGGCTGGCGCGGGAGCATGGGCGGTATATGTTCATGGATTCAGGGGGCGTGCCGGACCACGTGACCAAGGAGGCGTTTGATCGCATTAATGCCTGCTCGCGCGAGGTGCGGGGGTTGAAGGAAGAGTTTTTCACGGAGTAAGCAGCTAAATTACTCAAATTGACCGATGTTCAGTTTGAGAATGCAAAAATCAAAATGAAAAATGCAAAATTGTGGTATCCGCCTGCGGCGGCTTGCAGGATTCCCGCTTGTTTCCTGTATCAAATTCATTGGCCGGCGTTTGGGGGCGGTTCCTCCCAGGCCTCATAAACGGCGTGGATATTTTCCGCCGGATTGCACTTGCCCCATTCGCACTGAGCGATGAGACCGCCTTTACCGTCGTCGAGGGCGCGCCGCACCCGCCAGACATCTTTTTTGACGTCCGCAGGCGTTCCAAAGGGCAGGGTTTTTTGGCGATCCATTTCGCCCCAGAAGGTGATTTTGCCTTTGTATTTTTCTGACAGTTTTTCGATATTCATGCAGAAAAGCTGAGAATTAATTGCGTCAACGCCGACGTCAATCAGATCGCCGATTATTTCCTCGATGTTTCCATCGCTATGGAACATAGCGTATTTGCCCGCATCGTGAATCGCCCGGCAGTAATCCCGGTAGAGCGGCTTGAAAATATCCCGCCAGCAGGACGGAGAGATAAGAAGATTTCGCATTGTGCCCCAGTCATCCATAAAAAATATTCCGTCGACGTTTGATTGGCACCAGCTTTTGACGTCCTGCAGGTAAAAATCGTGAACGATTTCGATCAGTTTTCGAATCTGGGCGGTTCCGTAAGCAAGGTCCATGAACACATTTTCCGTGCCCCGCAAAAACTGGATTCGTTCGAACGGCCTTGCTGTCACATCAGAAAGCATGAAGTTGGAGCTTTGTTCGCAAAGTTTATTGACGTAGGCATGATCGTGCTGTTTCAACAAGTGCATCGGCGATTTAAAACCGGCCAACCTGGACATATCTTCGAGTTGATGGTGCTTAACTTCGCCAACAACGCCCGGTTCTCCGACATGCCAGACGCAGCCCCATTCGTCCGTATAGGTTCCGCCGTATTTTATCGCCTGGGTAATATCGTTATCGATGCCGGGCGTAAGCTGGGAGCCTTGAATGTCCATGGGAAACCGATCTATCAGTTTTTCATATTTATCCCTTTCAAAGAGGCTGACCGCCGGCAGCGCCCAACAATCCCGCGGTGCTCTGTCAGGATTCCGGAAGGTAATGGCCCGAATGACTCGTTCTCTACTGTTCATCGTTTGATTTGCTTCCCGCGTTAAGCACTCTTTCAATCTCTTCCGCAGACATCCCCCGATCCAGCATGGATTGCTTGAGTTCGTTATTTGACCGCGTTTTATGAATTTCATGCCAATAATGAGCGATAATGCCCACAATCGGGATACTGAAGATCATAATAAACATAACGCTTCCCGTATTTTCAAAAAACTCATCCATACCCACACGCTCCTCAATAATCATGTATTCAACAGGTCATTTTATCCATCTATTTGTACGTTTAGACGCATAAAAACGCAAAATATTACCGGAAAAGGAGGTTGAACTGGGGGGAATATTGATAGTTTATGGCGAGAAAGGCTTACTCGTCAGAAAGTTAGCCTTCGACGTCGAGATTCATACCCAGGCCGCTAACCAGTTGGCCGAAGGTAGGTTGCGCACCGGTTTGGCGGGCTACCTGGGCAGCGGCGTCGAGAAGTTTCAAGGCCGCATCGCCTTGGGTGCGAGCGTTGTCCAGCGTTTTGGCCGCGATTTTAGTGTCTATCGCCTGCTGAAGTTGCAGTGAAGCTAACTGGCTCTGAATTAATGAGTTATTAACATTTCCAATACCGGACATATATTTTCTCCGTCAAGCTATATATATTATCGTCTTGAAAGGGCGGAGGATTTAGTTTTTTAAAGCGAAGATCATAACCGTCTATTAATTAATGAGATAAAAGCATAGAGGGTTTCTACTTGACTTTTCATAATTTTACTATATACTAAAATAGTAAATTAAGGAGTACAAGATGATATCCGAACTTCAGGCCGAACATGTTGCCGATGTCCTCAAGGCGGTTGCCCATCCGGTCAGGCTGCAAATCGTGGCCTACCTGGATGAGGTTGGCCGGGCCTGCGTGGGAGACATCATGGCTGCGGTGGGGGGCAAGGCCGCCATTACCAGCCAACAGCTTAATATGATGCGGGACAAAAACGTCCTCGCCCGCGAACGGGAGGGCAGCAAGGTGTATTATCGAATTGACAATCCCAACGTGATAAAATTACTCGAATGCGTTTACAACCAATGCGCCGCCGGTTCGCCGGTCGGCACGAATGCAGTAAAGCCACAGGGAGATAAACGATGCGAGAGCGACTTATCCAGATAGGGGTGCGACATCCCAAAGCCATTCTGATTATCATGGTTTTGACAACACTGGTTTGCGGGGCAATGATCCCATTAATAAGAGTCGATACTGACCCGGAAAACATGCTCAGTGAAGATGAGGCCGTCCGCGTCTTTCATAACCTCACCAAAGAACGTTTCAACCTCCATGACATCGTCGTGGTCGGCGTAGTCAATAATGAAGACCCCGACGGCGTGTTCAATCCTGACTCGCTCAAGCGCATTTACGAACTCACCCAATACGCCGCCGGCCTGCAATGGCCCGACAAAGACGATTCCACCAAACAAGTCGGCGTCATCGAACACGACATCATCGCCCCTTCCACGGTCGAAAACATCGAGCAGGGCGGCCCCAATCAAATCACGCTCCGCTGGCTCATGTCCGAACCGCCCGCCACCCGCGCCGAGGCCCAATCCATCCGCGCCCGCGCCATGAACAGTCCGCTCCTCGCCGACACCCTTGTCAGCGAAGACGGCAAAGCCCTGTGCATTTACCTCCCCCTGACGAGCAAAGACCTCAGCCATGATGTTTATGTCGCCCTGAAAGATAAAATCGCCACCTTCACCGGCCCCGAAAAATACTATATTACCGGCCTGCCCGTCGCCGAAGACACTTTCGGCGTGGAAATGTTCATCCAGATGGCCATCTCCGCCCCGCTGGCGATGGCGGTCATCTTCATTCTGATGCTGATGTTCTTCCGCAAGCTGGTGCTGGTCATCTCGCCCATGATTATCGCCATGGTCGCGGTCATCACCACCATGGGTCTGCTCATCGGCACGGGCCACCCGGTCCACATCATGAGTTCCATGATTCCCATCTTCCTCATGCCCATCGCCGTGGTGGACTCGGTCCACATCCTCTCGGAATTTTTCGACCGCTACACGCCCCAACTTGGCCGCGAGAAAGCCATCTCCAATGTCATGAATCACTTGTTCATGCCCATGCTCTACACCTCGCTCACCAGCGCCGCGGGCTTTCTCTCTTTGGCCCTTACGCCCATTCCGCCTGTGCAGGTGTTCGGCGTGTATGTCGCCCTGGGCATCCTCATCGCCTGGATATGGACGGTATTGTTTGTCCCCGCGTATGTCATGCTCCTCAGTGAAAAACGCCTGGCTAACTTTGGCGCCGGCGGCCATCATGAAGCCCATACCGGCCTGCTGCCGCGCATCCTGGCCCGCCTCGGCCAGGCAACCTATAATTACGCCAAACCCATCCTGATTGTCTTCGCTCTCATCGCCGCCGTCGCCGTCTATGGCGTCACCCGCATCCAGGTCAACGACAACCCCGTCAAGTGGTTCGCCAAGAGCCACCCGATTCGCCAGGCCGACATCGAACTCAATAAACATTTCGGCGGCACCTACATGGCCTATCTGGTCATCGACGCCCAAACCACCGACACTCTGGATAAATCCTTCGAAACCTCGCTGGACCAGGATTTGTCTCAGCTCCGCGACAAGCTCCAAAAGGAAAAACTCACCGGTCTGGACGCCGCCTTCACCCAGGCCAAAGCGTTGTTGACCCAAGCGCTGGACGCTCAACGCACCCAGGACAAGCCCTCCAAAGCAAAAGTATTAAAGCAATGGGACGATTCCATTAAAAAGGACCTTGATAAGGCCTCTGACGACACCTTCGACGCCTGGTATGAACTCGATGGCTTTGCCCAACTCGAATTGCAAAAACTCGAGCAACCCCTGAAAGATCCCGACCTCTTGCGTTACCTCTCCGGTTTACAGGCGTACGTAAAAAAACTTGGCGTCGTCGGCAAAAGCAACGCCGTCACCGACGTCGTCAAAACTGTCCACCGCGAAATATACGACGGCAAGCAGGATCAGGCGACCATCCCCGACAAGTTCACCACCGTCGGCGAATTTCTTACCCAGGCCCAAAGCGGCCATCGTCCCGACGACCTCTGGCATCTGGTCACGCC
>JAFGBA010000198.1 GCA_016933395.1 Sedimentisphaerales bacterium
CGAGGATCAGTTGCGCTTTATCGAAAACCGACTCAATCATCGACCGAGAAAAACCCTTGGATTCAAAACACCTTACGAGGTATTCTGCAATGGCTCGAGGTTCAAAACATCACGAGTTGCACTTGGGAGTTGAATCCGCGTCTGATATTAAGGCGCAAGTATGTGGAAATATCGTTTATATTGCAGAAGACGGAGTAGAGACGCTGTCATACACGCAAAAGCAGGTATCCAGGCGAAAATATTGGATTCCCTTCCGCGCGGGAATGATATGAGACACTTTTTGCAACAAGAATTAAACGTTTAGCCTGATTATTTTAATTCCACCATATATCTAGGCTTGCCAACTACAAAAGTATCGACGATATTCTGAGCCGCTTTGGTTTTTAATTCCACTACCGATTCCTCAGAATACCATCCTTCGTGATCCGAAAGAACAACATTGTCCAACCGCCGCAGGAGACTCGTTTCCGGCAAAGGCTCCATGGAAAACACATCCAAACCAGCGCAGGCAATACGTCTGGTCTGCAGGGCTTCAACCAAATCCGCTTCGTTGATGACACCGCCGCGCGAGGTATTGATAATAATAGCGTTCTTCTTCATTATAGAGAATAATTCTCGATTTATCATACCCTGCGTTTCCGGTGTTAAGGGTGCGTGAACGGAGATATAATCCGCGCGGGCGCATAAATCCTTCAAGTTTGTCTGTTCCACTCCTTTTTTATCCGACGCCATTTGGTTCAAGTAGGGATCATAAACCAGCACACGGCCCAGATGAAACCCCAGCAACTTTCGCCGAAAACAACCGGCAATGGACCCAAAACCAATAAAGCCGAAGACTTTACCGCAAATACGCTGACTATGATGATATCGTGATAAATTCCATTGCCCCTCGCGGATTAACTTATCCTTGAGGGATACTTTACGAACACAATCCAGCCATAACGCCAAAGCATGGTCGGAAACATCCTCATCGCAGTAATCCGGGACATTGGCCAGATAAATTCCTTGGGCTTTAAGGGTTTTGGCGTCAATATTATCATACCCGACGCCGTAGCGTGAAATACAACGACAATGGTGCATCTGTGATATAATTCGTTTGGTAACCGGCGCCAGGTTAACAATCATTCCATCGATATCATTCACTCTTTCGGTGAGAATATTTTCGTCGTTGGATTTTTCTATCATGACGCGGCAATCTATTTGCGATAACACGGATTGCTCAATCGCATAGGAATCAAATCGATTATCGGCAATGAGAATATTATAGGTCATTTTTTAAATTTATCCCTCATGGCCCCGATGCCGGGGATGTGCTGCAAAAGATGGCGATGGATTTCATGAAAGTTTTGAATCAGGGAACTCCGGGTATGACCAACCAAAATGGTAAATATATATAGCTTATGGCCTGGTGAGGTTACCGTGGGATGGTAACCTCTGTCGATCAACACCGTATCGCCGTGACGAATCAGATAACACTGTGCTGAGGAATTATTTTGCCAGGTAAATTGGCCGCCAAACCCGGTGTCGGGTTGAAAACGGTAATGGTAAATTTCCTCAAAAGCCGTTTCCTGGTAATTCTCCTGGGTATCAGAAATATCCGTATCATGCTTATGAGGGGGATAACCGCTCCAGCATCCTTCATCGGCGTACAACTCACTGACCAGTAACCGCCCGGATTCACCGGCCGTTGAGGCGCCTAATATATGATAAATGCGGCGATGAGAGTGGGTTTGAGGCGAGCCGACATCCACCATGTCAACATCATCCGGCAGTATGCGAAATGGTTCGGCGGATGTCGCCCCGACGCCTCCGGCCACAAGGATTTCCACATCCGTCTTTGCCGTGATGCTAACCTTGGTTTCGGGGGGAACGTACACCGAATCAGCTTTCCCGCTCCAGACGGATTCGCGTTGACCAATATCAGCGAAAATTTTGCTTTGGCATTCCAAGCGACACTTTCCATGTATGACAACATAGACTGATTCGTAGCCTGGTAAACACCCCTGATAGGATTGATCCTTAGCCAGTTTAATGATATTAAAGTACGTACGCTTAAGCAAAGCATGCCCGGTATTAACCAGTGGTTTATTCATATTATCATGAAAATGTATGAGTTCCGTCATGATGATTCTCTGTCTTTATGTTTGATGAAGACCGCTTTACACAAATTCATAAAATCTTCAGTTCGTTTTATCGGGTGGAATCGCGGAAGGCGAGGGAATCGGCGCCCGAATCGCCTTGCCCCGGTATTCCTTTTTATTTTCATTTTCGGTTATAAGGGAAACGCCTTTAATAAACTCTTTGTCTGAAAGTCCAAAAATACCATGACTGAAATAGAGGTCGTACATGTGCTGCCATTTGAAATCATCATCTGTTTGCAGGAGTTTATCTCCGTAGCAGCCAAACCACCAACTGCCATGGTGAAAGCAGGCCGTTTGTATACCCAACTGCGTGTAGCCGGTGGGAAGCACTTTACGGGCCATAAATTCCAGTTTTTCGTTATAGATATAGACATAATTTTGCTTCGTGCCGGCCGGAAGTCCGCCTACAATCACAAAATATCCCTGATGATAAGCCATCCCCCCCGCCCCGTGAACCAACTGCGGAACCTTTACTTTCTCCAGCAAGGTTAAATCGCTATCGCGATACACATACACCCAGGAGTCTTCTTTGCCCGGCGGTTGATTAAATTGCCCCAGATTAACGGCGACATATACCTTGCCGGCGCGCCAGGTCAGGTCGCCATGATGATCGGGCACATTGATTTTCGCCAGAAGGTTTCCCTGGGCATCCGTTTTGACCAGGGCCACGGTGAATGACCAGTAGATGTTTTGGTTCGGGTCCAGCGCAATGCCCTGCAAATGGCCTTCGTATTTTCCCGGGCATGTCACTTCCCGGGAAACAGGCTTCATCGCGGCGCCGGAGCAGCCGCAGAACAGAATTCCCGTCAATACAATAAAGAAGTATCTCATTATAACGCGCCTCCTGTAACAACCAATGGGAAATGTCCGTATGTACATTATCACCATATTACCAAAGACTAACTTGACAAGCCTATTTTTACAAGATAAATACAAGTCCTTATCCGCTGCATATAAATTTTTGTCGATTATTATTCCTTTGGTTTTGCATTCCAGACGGCAAGCGCCAGAAGCATGGATAAAACCGATGAGCCGATCCAAAAATAAAAGGCGTTATCAAAATTGTACGTTTGTTTTCCTGCGACAATATGCCTGGTGTTTTCCACCAATAAACCGCTGATCCAGTCCTGGGTGGCGGCGCCGATATAACTAAACAATCCTATAACGCCTTTGACGGCTCCCGCAGCTTTCTTGGAACAAACATCAATAGCAATTAATCCCGCAAGGAACACCACCAAACCGCCGATGCCTAATCCGAACATGCCCATGGCGATCATATCGGCCCAAAAATGCCCAGGTGGGATCAGATACAGCAAAATTAGCGCAAAAATTTCGATTAAGGCGTAAATCAACGCCGGGATATTCCTTCGTGCGTTGAATAACCGATCGGAGATAAAGCCGGAAAACAACGCCCCGCATAATCCGGCAATGGCGTAAGGGAACATGACGACACCGACGGTTTTTTCCGAGTAGCCTCTGGTCTGCTGGAGATAAAAGGGCATCCAGCTAAGCACGGCGTACCGGGCCATATACATCAGGGCGCTACTGATGCACATGATCCAGACCACCGGATGTCTCAACACCTCCAATTGAAGTTTACCGACACTTTTTTCCGATGACCTGCCCGCCGAATAATCCTGCCGCCAATCGGCCACATGGGGCAGACCATACGTCTGAGGGCGGTCGGCCAACACCCTGAAGAGGATAATGGCGACCACCAGACACACCAGCGCTGGCGCGATAAAGCCGGCCCGCCATCCCAGCCAGTAAACCAGCGCCGCGGTTCCCAGATAATTGATCAATTCACCCAGGTTATGCGCCCCGGCCCACAGACCGTAACGCGTCCCGCGTTCGTTATTGCTGTACCACTGGCAGATAGACACCACACTCGGCGCCGATCCCATGGAGAGAAACCAGCCATTAATCGCCCATAGGACAAAAAACAGGTAGAAATGATTGACCAGCCCGAATATTAAATTCACCACAGCGGCGCCTAGCAAGCCGATGGATATGATTTTCCTGATGTTGGCCCGATCCGCCAAAAAACCATTGGCAAATTTGCCGAAAGCATACACGTACAATAACGCGGCGCCGATATAACCCATCTGATCGACGTCAAGAACGCCGGCCTCCAGCATGGGCTTTTTAGCGATGGACAGGTTGACTTTAACCGTATAAAAGAAACTATACCCGATAAGAACCCCCCAAATCACCTGGTTGCGTTTACGGTGATAAAGACGGTCTATTTTTTCCTTGTCTTCAAGAAGCGGCTTGTCCTGGCCGGTTTTAAAATATCTCAATAAAACATTTATCATGGAATATGTATTTGATATCTACCCGCTTCTTTCAATTCGAACATGATGGCAAAGTCTAAATTATGCAATGGCATCGTTTATCTATTCTGAGGTTCTCCCCCGATAGCCTGACGCATGCATTCACTTGAACTTACTTTGGCGTCCATAATTTTTCAATATCTTCGAGGGTTTTACCTTTGGTTTCAGGAACAAATTTAAAATAAAATATCACAGCAATAGTACATATGATACCAAACGTAAAGTAAGCACCTGCCATACCCGATTGATCCACGTACCACGGGAAAAACTGCGCACTGAAAGCGTTAGTTCCCCAATTGGCAAAGGTAGCAATGGAACAGGCTCGAGCACGCACCCGGTTGGGAAAGATTTCCGGCGTCAGCACCCAGATAACCGCACATATCGACAACGCCACTGACGCCATATAGATTCCCAATACCACAACGATAAGTTTGCCCGGTATATTGACAAAGGCCTGAATCAAACCCGCCGACAACATCGACAAAGCCACAACCGCCATACCACCGATCAACAGCGGACGCCGACCGAAGCGATCAATAATGAATAAGGCAACGATGGTAAACACCAGGTTAACCAAGCCGAAAAACACCTGAACCTGTAAAGCGGTCTGTTCAGGAAATCCCGCTTGTTTAAGAATGGTCGGACCATAATAGATGACAATATTCACACCCGACATCTGCCCAAACACGGAGAGCATTACACCTACCAATAAGGCAAGCTTTAAACCCGGTTTGAATAGCTCGGAAAATGCGCCCGGCTTGAAGGCCAATGATGCTTTTATGTTGTCGAACTCGGTTTGGGCCGCCGAAAAGCCTTCCAGACGCTGTAATAAAGACAAGGCTTTCTGCTGTTGACCGGCTTTTACCAACCAGCGTGGACTTTCCGGCACCGTAAACAAAAGAAGAACAAACAATCCCGCGGGAATCATCTCCGCTCCGAACATACCCCGCCACGACTGGGCCACCAAAACGAAATGCCAGAGTCCCTCCTCCGCAGAAATATCAGGAAAATCCGCAGCATATTGCCGAATTTGCCAATTGGAAAAATAGGCCATGAGTATTCCGATAACGATAGACAATTGATATAAGGCCACCAGTCGTCCACGTATTTTAGCCGGAGCAAACTCGGAAATATACATCGGCGCCAACACCGATGCGATTCCCACACCGACACCTCCAATAAACCGAGCGGGAAGCAATACGAAATAATTGGGGGGAAACGTTGAACCAAAAGCGGATATGAAGAAAAGAAATGCCGCGATGATCAGCGAAGGTTTGCGCCCGAAGCGATCCCCAATCCAACCGGCACCCAAAGCGCCCATAATACAGCCCACCAATGCGGAACTGGTAAAAACACCTACCCATATTTTCGATAATTGGAACTGTGCTTCAACCTGTTCGACGGTTCCGGAAATCACCGCTGTATCAAAACCAAATAGAAAACCACCCAGTGAAGCGACGAAACAGATAAGCACTAGATAACCAATCGCTCGCTTGTTATTATCAAGATTGGCGGTATCGAGCATTTCTTCAGGAGAAGTAGGCATTCAATCTTTCCTTATTAAGCATTGGGATAAATCATATTTGAAAACGGTCCAATTTAAAATACTCCCGATAGGCATTCAGCATCGTCAGATAATTTTCCAGCGGCACGCCGGATGCAATGGCATTACTGGCGCAGAAAACATGACCGCCATCTCCCCAGCCATCGTCTAAACACGTAGTTACATGGTTTTTTATTTCTTCCTTAGAACCGAATGTAAGTATGGTACCGCAATCAATATTGCCAAACAAGGTTATTTCGGCCCCGTATCGCTCCTTGAGCATATGTAAATTCATACCGGCCTGATGATCAATTTCCAGATAGCCGTCCACCCTGCAGCCAATTAGAAAATCGTCGATTACGGGCCACAAATTTCCGTCACTGGCGTTGACTGACCAAGCACCGCGCTGGCGAATATAGTCAGAAAGGATTTTTAACTCCGGCACAATGAATTCGCGGTATGCCGCGGGAGAAATCAACAGCGTATTGCCGGCAAAATCACCGCCTATACCGATAATGGAGACATTACGCTGAAAATATTCATCTATTGATTTTTGTGCCAATTGCGTGGCGAGATGAAAATGTTCATGCGCCACCTCCGGCGCCAGCAACATCGTTTGCATTAAGGCGGTATTGGTCCAAATACCATGACGATACGCCGGCGCCATGACAGGCAAATTAAGAGACCGGCGCTGCATCTGTTTCTGCAGAAGTTCATAAATCAATAAACGCTCATCCTCGGTGCGGGCAAGATTTTGTTGGGCGACGTCATTTGTTTTTTTGATTGTTTCGACCGGGTCATTCAATATATCGTTATTAGTAGCAATGTATCCGCCATGTTTGAATCCTTTGCGGGGAGGATTGGGGCATACATATATCATGTCATGGTCCAGTTTGACGGCCAAATCAAGGATGTCCTGAGCAGACTGCTCCACGGCCTGCCGCCAACCAAGGGCGCCAACTGCTTTGGCAAAGGTGTCGGGATCCCCCAGATATGGCCTGCCCAATAAAATGTCGGCTATCGGTGAGAGCAAAACATATTCAAACATCGGCGTCCTATCCACCGATTGATGCTTGAATGCCGCTTGGATACGTTCTGTAGACGTCATTATTTTTGGTTTTTAAAATGATGATTTCATGCTGACGGTGATGGCTGATTAGTTTTATGAATTTCCTCAAGCAGTTTCCAGGCCAACAACTGCATCCGGGGCAGATGGAATAGCCCTTTCCATTGATTGCCCTTCAGCGTGCTGGAG
>JAFGBA010000199.1 GCA_016933395.1 Sedimentisphaerales bacterium
AAGGAGTACAACGAGAGCGAAAGCCTGCTCAAGCACGCCTTGGCCGTGGAGGCGGTGATGCGGTATTGCGCCCGCAAGCGGAGCGAGGATGAAGAAGTATGGGGGATCATTGGCCTGATTCACGACCTGGACTTCGAGCGCTATCCCCAAAAGCATTGCACCAAAACGAAGGAGATTCTCGAGGCGAACCATTGGCCGCCGGCTTATATCCGGGCGGTGTTGGCCCACGGGTGGGGTATTCGGACCGATGTCGAACCGCAGACTGAGATGGAAAAGACCCTTTATGCTATCGATGAACTGACCGGTCTGGTGGCGGCGACGGCGCTGGTGCGGCCATCCAAAAGCGTTCTGGACATGACGGCAAAATCCGTCAAGAAAAAGTGGAAGGATAAATCCTTCGCCGCCGGCGTCGACCGCGACATCATCACCAAAGGCGCTGCGATGCTGGGCGTGGAGGTGAGCGACCTTATTACCGACGCCATCATGGGCATGCGGGAAGCGGCCGCGGAAATCGGATTACAAGGCGATATGACCAAAACAAGCGACTAAAGACGGCCCAAACCGTTGGATTCAGCCATGTTGCATAAGCATCCCGCTTATGATTGATATCATTTGATTCTTAACCGAACAGAAATGATTGAATACGTTTGTGCCATTATATGGCATATAAATCCGCGTATCGGAGTAATATGGCGATGTTTATTTATTTCTTGTCAGGTTTTCGGCTTTTTTATGGAGGGAGGTTGGTTTTCAAGTTCTGAAAGCCGATACTGCTTGGGCGGCATTCCCACATTTTTTTTAAAGACGCGATGAAAAAAGAAGACGTCCTCGTAACCGACGCGATGAGCTATTTCATTGCATTGGAGATGCGTGGCGCGTAAAAGGGTTTTGGCGGTTTCGATACGCAGGCTTTGCTGGTAATCAATGGGAGAAACGCCATACGTTTTCTTGAAAAGCCGCAAAAAATATCCCGGCGATAAATTCGCTCGTTCGGCCAAATCGCCCACTCGCAGCGTATCCGTAAAATGCGTTTCGATATGATGCTTGACTTGTTGCAGGTCATAGTGGCCGGAGGATTGCGCCGCACCATGCACCTTGCAGATATTTGTGATAAGAAAAGTAAATATTTGTCCAAGTGTGCGCCTGGAATGAAAATTCGCCAGTGGAGAATCACTTCGCAGATAATCAGTAAGTTGCCGAAACATTACCCGTAATTCACGGGTTAGAGCGGGAGTAAGGTGTTCGGGATCATGATTCATACCCAGTTCAGCACCGGCGTAAAGCGATAAAAGTTTTACTATAGGAAGGGTAAGACACAGTCGATCGTGGGTTTCATAAGAAAAGGTAATTTCTGAATAAATGGCTTCGCCTCTGTTGGTATGGAATTCATGAACTTCCTTCGGTGAGACCAATACCACCATCCCGGCCTGAACGGAGAAATCCTGATTATTTTTATGATAAAATCCTCCCGGACGAGTATATAGCACAATATGGTATAAATTATGGGTATGGGGACGAAAGGTGTATTTATCCCCCATGGGACGGTCCTGATCCAGGGTGGCATGCTGGATAATAGGATAGTAGTAACATCCCTCAAAGTTAAGATTTAACGATTGTGAGGAATAATCCGCCGGTTTGTTTCTTACATAATACAGCATAGGTCAATATCGTGCAAAAACAGCTCTTTGTAAATTATCTGGCATATTTATATCACAATATAATGAAATTCATGTAAAAAGAGAAATTTTTTAATATCGATAAATATGCTTATAAAAAGACATATTACACATAACCCATTATACAAAAACATGTTATATCTATAATTTTACTAATGCTTATATCAAAATATAAGATTTTACACAACACGATTTATTGGTTGGTCGATGATAAAAATTGAGAAAATTATAGGTTTTTCGACACTACCTAACGAAGGAGTGATGGTATGTAAAGTTAAGTAATTCGAAATCCGGTCGGGTTTCAGCATTTATATATATGGCAGAAGATAAGACGAATATTCATTCCCAAGATCCGACAATAACGCAACGGTTTATCGAACTTTACGAGTTAAACCGTAAACGGATTTTGGGATTTATTCTGACCTTGGTTCCCAGTTGGTCACACGCCGAGGATATTATGCAGGAGACCTCGGAGTTGATGTGGAAACAGTTTGCCGATACGGAACCGATAACGAATTTCGCCGCGTGGGGTATTAGCATCGCCCGGTTCAAAATACTGGAGTATCGCCGTCGTAATTGTCAGGAATTTATCCAGTTTAACGATGAGATTTTACTGCAACTTGCTGAAGAGGCCCTGGAAAAAGAAAAGGATGTGCCGGACTATATTCAGGCCCTGAGGAAATGCCGTAAGAAACTGGATAAGCAAGCACAGGCATTGCTGGAACTGCGTTACGAAAAAGGCATTCCCGTCAAACATATCGGCGAGCACGTAGGCCGGACGTTAAAGAGCCTGTATCGTGATTTGGCTCGAATTCACGCCCAACTTCACTCCTGCGTCAAACGCACCCTGGCGGAAGGAAATAAATGCCTGGTTACAGATAAACATGATCTGGCCGTTGATTTACCCGGCGCGCTGGGAGAAATAATCCCAGGTGATGATCCCCGGGCGGCGTTACAATACGAAATATGCTTGTTGGGTCTGGAGATGCTCGACGGAGTCATTTCCGAGGAACGGTTCGCCCGCCTGGAATTTTTGCTGGCGGTCTCGCCGGAACGACTGAAATTCTACGTTGAATTTATACTTATGTGCGTGGGATTTCAATCGTTTCTTGAACCGACGTTTCTAAATAAAACATCTCTTGATCGTAAAGTAAACGCGTTTTTGTCACAGATGCCTTGCCTGGAGGATTCCAGTGTATTCCTGGAAGTGGTGGAAAAAGATTTGCATGACTCGGCCGTGCGTCAGGGAATACAAGACGCCGAAGCCCGTCGCCTGGAGTTGGAAGAAGCGCGTTTGCAAAATATGCGCACCATAAAGCCGCGCTTTGGCCGACAGGAGTTATTCCGCGGTCTTCTCCGCATTGCAGCAGTGGTATTGGTGGCCACGGCCATTATCTGGTTGGACCGGATGTTATATCGTAAAGAGGCTCCGGAAATTCTAGCGCGGTTAACCGGCGTGGATAACAGCCAGTGGGCCGGAACGCCCGCGCCGTTGACCCTGGGTTGCGATCTTATGGCCGGACCGCTGGAACTACAGAAAGGTCTGGCGGAAATCACCTTCGCCAATGGCGCGAAAGTAATTCTGGAAGCACCCACGCGTATATATTTGAACAAGGACGATGAACTGTATCTGGAAAAAGGGAAAATAACGGCGACAGCCTCTGGTTCGGCAGTTGGCTTTGCCGTCAATACGGATAACGCTCGAGTTGTTGATTTAGGCACTGAGTTTGGTGTGTCGGCCGTAACCGGTGGAGCGACGGATGTGCAGGTTTATCGGGGCGAAGTGGCGTTAATTTCCGACTGGGAAAAGAACAGTTTTCAGGCTGATGATAAAACCAGTATGAAGTTGCCGGCGGGACAGGCCCGACGAATCAATGCCGATCATACCGTCGTTGAAATAAAGCATAACGAACTGGCGTTTGTCCGGCCGGAGGAATTCTCGGTGCGTCAACAGGCGCAGTGCGGTGATGCTTACGCCCGCTGGCGGACATGGAGCTACATGGTGCGGCGCGATCCGGATCTGGTGGTTTATTATCCTTTTGAACAGAATCTGAGTGAACCGGAAACGCTTTATAATCACGCCGCCGCAACCTCTGGCCGGCTCAACGGCGCTATCTATTCAGAAAATGCCCCGGCCGTATCACGCTGGGTTCCCGGTCGCTGGCCGGATATGAAGAAAGGTTTGCATTTTGAGCGCGACCGGAAACAACCCGTGATCGTTCCTGCCGATGCGGATTTCTGCTTGCGAGGAGATATCACTATTGCCGTCTGGCTACGCTGTCCGGAAATGGAGAAGATCGGGCATATTATATCCAACCGGCATTTACGGGAGGTTAATTATCAGGTCGCCTTCTCCCGTCAAAAGAATCTGCATTTTATCCGCTATAATGAAGCTTCGGCGGGGAATAGGGCATACAGCCGCGAACTCCCGGATTTAACCGATGAATGGCATCTGCTTGCCTTTACATATAACAATCGCGAAGTGACGTTTTATCTGGATGGAGAAACGTTTCAAGAAGTGCCTTACGGGTTTAATTATTCCCCACCGGTTTTGGCGGATCTCATCATAGGTGATGTTGAAGAGAACATTGCCGAAGCTGATATTCTCCGATTTAACGGCGATATGGATGAGATAGCTGTTTTCCAACGTATTTTATCGTCGGAGGAAATACGCACCATGTATATGGCCGGTAAGCCGGATTAAGACCAAAATAGGACGACTATATAAAAACTTTGGAGTTAAAATGATGCCTCGTAAAAAAGGATTCACTTTAATAGAACTGCTGGTGGTGGTTTCCATTATCGCTCTGCTGGTGTCGATTTTGCTGCCGGCGCTGGGCAAGGCGCGAGATCAGGCCAAACGGGTGCTTTGCTCCACGTATCAGCATGAAGTGCATGTTGGCGCCACCGTCTATTCGAGTGACAGCGAAGGCTATATTTTGCCCTGGGGGCATAACTATCACTATAAAGCCACCGGCGCTAATCCGCCCGGCCACCCTTTCGAAACCAGAGATGTCCGATATATCCATTGGCTTGATGCGAATGGGAACAGGGTTTTTGGCAATTTCGGTGTTCTGTATAAGCAAGGCATTGTTGGCAATGCACAGATTTTTTACTGCCCGGCACAAGGCGGTAAAGCGTTTGCTTACGACACCTACGTCACCAATCCCAACCGGGAATGGGGTCTGATTCCCGGAATTGACGCCCCGGGCGTTGCTGATGATTTCACCAAAAGAGTTCGACAAGGATATCACTATTTTCCCATAAAGAAACGCAATGACAATTGGGCCATATTTCAGGC
>JAFGBA010000200.1 GCA_016933395.1 Sedimentisphaerales bacterium
AAAAATGCAAAATTGTGGTATCCGCCTGCGGCGGATGGCTAATTTAAACTATTTTCAATCATCACATAATCATATGTCGAACAAAGAGTTACATAACTTTATGGTCGAAATTCGGTTAGTTTGAGTTATATATTATGCCTGGTGCGGGTGATCTTCCATCCATCTTGAATCTTTTTCCCAGGTTATTTTTAGACAGGGAGCACGTTAAGTCATGCTTTATCAAGGAATTATCAGTAAAAAGAATATCGAACCGCACGATGTAAAATTTGTACTGTACAAGGATATGGAACTTGGATTATAATATGTGCATCTCGCTTTGGTCAGTTCAGGTCATGGTGCGTTAAACTCCGGGTGATGATGCGCTACAAAAATGTATTTGTGCGCCTCCGGCTTTGGAACCATTATGCCCAAGGCATCATCCCCGGTAACGTTAAACGCGATTTACGTCGCGGGAATGTACCAGGAAATATATTAACCAGGTGAGGTGCCGTATGAAAAAGCGTGATGCTTTTACTCTTATCGAATTGTTGGTGGTGGTGTCCATCATTGCTCTTTTAATATCCATTCTTCTGCCGGCGCTGAGCAAAGCGCGCGAGGCGGCCTACCAGGTAAAATGCCTGGCCCATCTCAGGGCGCTCACCGTGGCCTGGCGCATGTACGCTCAGGAAAATGAGGAAGCCCTGGTCTATTCGTGTTGGTGGGCCTCCAAACAAAACACCGCGGTTTCTCCATCGTGGTCCGATCATCCCTGGCCCACGGGAACGGGAGAATACGCCTGGGTGGGTGACACCAATGTAATTTTGGGAAGCAATATGCCGCTTATCGATCAGGTGCCATATATCGAGGCGGGAAAACTGTGGGAGTACTGTCCCAACCTGGATAACTATCACTGCCCCAAAGGCAAAGAAACGGATATATTTACCTACACCATTTCTTGTGCTATGCGCGGTTTATATTGGGATAATCAATATAATCCCGCCAGAAGCGAAGGGCAGTATCATAATAAGCTTGGTTCCATACGTCATGCCTCCGAGCGCATGGTATTTATTGACGAAGGTAAAATAACAGGCGACGACTTCAGTTTCTATTATAACGCCCCCCGATGGTATGATTTTGCTCCGATATGCCATAATAAAGGGGCGACGCTTTCTTTTGCCGATGGTCATGCGGAATACTGGAAATGGGAGGATGAAAGAACCGTAGATGAAACGGTGAGGGATATTCATGACCAAAGAACCTGTTCGGATAATCCGGATTTGGAAAAGTTACAGCGGGCTATTTGGGGAAAACTGGGCTATGTTCCCTAGGAGATGAGAGACTGAAAAGTCTTCTTCGACGGTGTTCGGGACAAGTTCCGTGCAGCGCGGGAGTTTTCTTCTAAACTCGCCTTTTATTATATCAGTTCTTCCGCCCAAAAATCACAACACCCAGCCGGTCGGCCAGGGCGATGGTTTCGGGCAGGTCGAGGATGAGGGTTTTTTCGGCCTGGACGGCGATAGCGGCGCCTTTGTTCCGCTGCACGCCTTCGATGGTGCTGCGGCCGATGGTGGGCACGTCGAAACGCATATCCTGATTCGGTTTGGCGACCTTAATCAGCGTCCAGCCGCCGCTGCGGCACAGTTCGCCCGCCCGCTCGATCATCCGGTCCGTCCCTTCAATCGCCTCGACCGCGATGACCTCGCGCTCCTTGACGATGATCGCCTGACCGATATCCAGGTCACCCATCCGCCGCACAATGTCCCAGCCAAAGTCAATGTCGCTGAGCACCTGCTTTGACGGCTGATTTTTGGTCATCACGCCCTCGCGGGCCAAATGGTCACGGCAGTAGGTCGTCGAATCCTGCAAAATGATGCCTCCTTGAGCCAGTTCGTCAGCCAGAGCACATAATAACGTATCGTTGCGTTTATCTCTACCCCGCAATCGGCCGTACCAAATCCGAAACGCCCGCCAATCCGGCAAGTAAGCGGCGATTCGCCAGGGGGTGTATATGCGTTTTTTCGCCACTCGCCCCACCATAATCGTCTCCCGCACGCCATGCTTTAAAAGACACCGCATCCACCTCCCCGGCCGGGCGACGCCGGCCCAGGCAAATTCATCCACGTGATCGCTCAATTCCGGATTCGCCTGCCCCCGCAACCCTACGCATACCACCCGTAATCCCACCTGCCGCGCTCCGTCGGCCACTAAGAACGGCAACCGCCCCTGCCCGGCGATCAATCCCAATACCTTGGTATCATCTCGTATCATGCGGCCTTTTTCTTTTCTCAAAGTTACATCGGCTCATGAAAATTTATGCAACTCTATTGTAAACGTACTTTCATCATTTGTAAGCGCGCTTTTGCCGAAGTACTTTGATTATGGCCGTTAATTGAAGAGAGATATTAATATAACCTTTTGCTATTATTATAATTGCGAAATTTTCCATGTTTTAAGCATTGTGAAAAGTCTGGAGAAAATTCTCTAACGCGGGAAGACTTTTCACATATATTTATAGATATCAAAAAGTGCAATTTCATTTACAAAACAATAACGCTAAAGTAAAAGTAAAGCGAAGATTATCAAGGTAACGATAAGGAGTTGTGCTGTGAATACAAACCTGCGGTTAATCAGAAACGGAATAATAACCTCGCTTTTGTTCTGTATCTATATGGTTTTATTGCCTGCCTCAAGTCAGGCACAACCGTCTTTGAGTCAAAATAGCCAGGAAAGAGATTTTGACGCCGCCCCCTTTGGTTTTGTTGTTCAGGATAAAGAGGGGCAGAATTACGGTGTTCGTTGGCCGCAGTATCGCAAGATTCGACGGGTGGTGGTGGATTTTGGGGAGAATCAGACTCTGCCTGATCCCGCTGGGGTAAAAGTGCAATATTGGCATAACGCATGGAATGGCCTGCCGGGGAATATATCCAATAAGCGCAAAGGCTGGGAGGAAATGGACGACTGGACCAATGGTCAATGGGTGGACGCCGAAACGCATTTGCAAATAAACGGAAAATCCTGGACCTATACCTTCGCTCCCATCACGCAAAAAGAAATCAAGGGATTGAGAGGAAATGGAGTGGAATATCGGAAAACGTTATGGTTGCGGCTCCGCGGCCTGGAATCCCTTTCTTCTCCGCCGCACCTGAAATTGTATACCGATGCGGAGTATCGGCCTTTACGGGTAAGAATCCAGTTTGGAACTCCGGCCGAACCTTCGGTAAAAATAGAAAAGGGAGAAACGGGACGACTGGAAATAGAGAACGGACGAATTTTGGCTTTGCGCGCTCTGGAAAACGAACCCGTCGAAATTCATGATAATTGGCGGTGGTCTCTACCTTCCGGAATTTCCGGGACAATCGAAGCGGACCTTTTGATGGCGGTGGATGCGCTGGAAAGCTCCATGGATCGCACCATAGTAACCATTCGCACCGGCGGCCGCCCCTTTTCTTTTGCCGCTGATGAAATCGCCGGCGGGCAGCGCATTCTGGTGGACGACCTCGGCGTGCTGGTGACCGGCAGCGATGACCCCATCACCCTGGCGGCTTACCGGAAAACCCTGGAAAAAGAATTTGTCGGCAGCAGCATTTATGACCAGGTTCAAAATACTGACGAGCAAACATTATCTCGCGCCTGGAATGATATGCCGTTGAAACACCCCTTGTATTTTGTGCATGGTTTGCCGGGAAATCGCAATCCCATGAGGCATCAACCGAACGGTCAGATCGAACTTACCGGGTTCAAAGCCTGGTTTTCCACGCCCGGCAGTCCGCGGGATAGTGAGCGCAAGTTCTGGAACGGCAAGAAACTTGTCATTGACCTTGGTTTTCCCGATGAAACGTTACGCGGAGGTCGGGAGCTAAAAGAAGGATATTTACCGTCCCTGCGAACCTGGTGGCGGGAAGGCCCGATTTACTATGAACAGACCGCTTTTCTTGGCCCTTTGGATCAAAATCTGGACGATATTGCTCTCGATGATCCAACGGTCTTGTTCATAAAGGTCCGTTTGGTGAATGTCAGCGAAGAACAAAACGGCCGGGCGAAATTGCACTTTAATGTATGGGACCGGCGCGAACGAAAGCTGCGAGTGGAGCAGGAAAGGGCCTTCACGGCGGAAGATGAATATAACCGCTTCTTCATGACGACGGGAGGCGCGGGAGAACTTGGCGAACAAAATAACCAGACGCTGTGGGCGATGGATCTGAAACCCGGTCAGTCGCATAACCTGTATTTTTATATCCCCTCTATCGCGCTTACGGAAGAAGAAATCCGTCCGATTCGTCAAATCAATTTTGAAACGGAGGAAAAACGAATATGTGATTTCTGGCGGAAGATGGCCGACCGGGGAACCCGGATTCATACGCCGGAACCCTGGATCAACGATTTTTATAAAGCACATTTACGCCACATGATGATCAATTGTTACAAGGAACTCGATACGGATTTACTTCATGCTCATGTGGGAACGTTCGGTTACGGCGTGTATCCCAATGAATCCGTTATGATGATCAGCGATCTGGACCGGCGCGGCTATCACGATGAAGCGACCAGGAACCTCAACGCCTTTTTACATTATCAGGGTACGGTTTCCATGCCCGGTAACTTCAAAAGCGCCCAGGGTCAATTCTACGGGGCCGGCGGCCATGAGTGCGGCGGATATAACAAAAGCCACGGGTATGTGATGTGGAATATGGCCGAACATTGGTGGATGACGCGGGACCGTGAATGGATCAAGCAGGCCGCCGATAAACTGGTTGAATCCTGCGATTGGGTCACCCGCGAGCGACAGGCCACCAAAATAATCAAGGATGGGAAAAAAGCTCTCGAATACGGATATCTGCCCAGCGGATCATTGGAGGATGTGACCGATTACTGGTATTGGCTGTCAACCAATAGCGCTACGGTGTGGGGTTTTCTGAATTTGTCCAATGCGCTGGCCGATTATGGCCACCCGCAAGGGAAACGATTACAACAGGATGCCCAGGCCTACTACACGGATTTCATGAATGCCGTTACGGAATCGCGCATACGGTGTCCGGTCGTTCTTTTGCGGAACGGCGTTTATGTTCCGAAATTCCCCTCCCGCCTCTATGAAAGAGGCCGATCCTATGGCTGGCTCCGCGAAACATTGGAGGGCTCCATATTTTTACCGGCTTATCGGTTGCTGGATCCTATGTCCGTCGAATCCCAATGGATTATTGATGATTACGAGGATAATCTTTACATGTCGGAGGATTATGGGTACGTTATTCCGGCCTTTGAAAAATTCTGGTTTTCCCGCGGAGGTTTTTCCAAGCAATCCGATTTGCTGGATGGCCCTTTGCCCTATCTGTGGCGGGACGATATCAAGCATTATCTTCGCGCCTACTTTAATGGTTTTGCCTCCGTGTTTTATCCGGAGATTCGCATGTGCACCGAACATGCGATTCCGGAACTTGGTTACGCCACGGGAGATCATTTCAAAACATCCGATGAAGCGCAGTCCACCTACTGGCT
>JAFGBA010000022.1 GCA_016933395.1 Sedimentisphaerales bacterium
GGGGCCGGGAACAAGGATAAACGGCAAGAGGCTGGCGGGTGAGCGGCGGAAACGGCAAAGCTATGCAGGAGCCTTCAACCCCTTGACAGGGGGCGGCTAAAGGTTTATCACTACAGGAGATGAAGACACCCATATTGCCTGCCCATGATAGTTCGCGTCTGGCCGCGATCATTGAACAGGCGGTCGGGGTGCTTAACGAGGGCGGGCTGGTGGCGTTCCCGACGGAGACAGTGTATGGCCTGGCGGCGCGGGCGGACCTGCCCTCAGCCCTGGAGCGGCTGGGGCAAGTCAAGCAACGGCCGGGAGATAAGCCCTATACGCTGCACCTGGCCGACAAGCAGGAGGTGCTCGGATACGTGCCGACCATCGGCCTGCTGGACCGGCAACTGCTGCGGCGGGCGTGGCCGGGTCCGCTGACGGCGGTGTTTACATTAAGCGAGGCCGACGCCGATCATCAACGCCAACGGCTGGGTGAAGCGGTATTTACCGTATTGTATCACGATAACACCATCGGCGTCCGCGTGCCCGACCACATCGTCGCCCGTGAATTGTTGGGCCGGACGGGAGCGCCGATTATTGCCCCCAGCGCCAATCGCACGGGGGAAAAACCCCCTGTCACGGCCGAGGAAGCGGCCGCCCGGCTCGACGGGGAAATTGACCTGATCCTGGACGGCGGCCCGGCCCGCTATCAGAAGCCTTCGACCGTCATCCGGCTCAAGGGCATAGAGGAGCCGGAAATCCTCCGGGAAGGCATTCTGGACAAGCGGATGCTGGCGGGGATGCGGGTTTTGAACCTGCTGTTTGTCTGTACGGGCAACAGTTGCCGCAGCCCGATGGCGGAAGGATTGTGTCGTAAGTTGTTGTCACAGCAGGCCAACTGCCGTATTGACCAACTATCGGAAAGAGGGTATAACGTATCATCGGCCGGTGTGATGGCCTGGGAAGGCGGTCGGGCGACGAGCGAGGCAATCGCGGCCTGCCGGGATCTGGGCGTCGATATCGCCGACCACCGCAGCCGGCCGGTGAGCGAACAGGCCGTTTACGCGGCGGACCGGATTTACGTGATGACCCGCAGCCACGCCGAATCGATTCGGCGGATGTTTCCGGCCGTCAGCGAGCGGGTGGAGTTGTTGGCCGGGGAGGAGGAGATTGCCGACCCCATCGGCGGCACATATACGGAATATAAGCCGTGTGCTCAGAAGATTCTGGGCAATCTGGAGCGACAACTGGATAAACTTAAGGGCGAAATGGATCGGTTATAGCATTTGTTCGGTATTTTGATGATAATATAACCAAACCAGATGAGGACCGAGACAATCAACATGAAAATAGCCATTGCCTGCGATCACCGGGGATATGAAGCCAAGGAGCTTATCAAGAGCCTGCTCCAGCGAAGCGGCCATGAGGTGCAGGACTTCGGGGCCAATGAGTCCAAAAGCTCCGACTACCCCGACTACGCCATCCCCGCATCCAAAGCAGTTGCGGGTCAGCAAGCCGACCGGGGCATCCTGATCTGCGGCAGCGGCATCGGTATGAGCATTACGGCCAACAAGATTCGCGGCATCCGGGCGGCCCTGTGCCATGATGAACTGACTGCCCAGATGTCCCGCAAGCATAATAACGCCAATATATTGTGCCTGCCGGCCATGCTGATAAATGATCCGCTGGTTACGCGCATTGTGGAAACATGGCTCAATACCGAGTTTGAAGGCGGTCGTCATGAACGACGGGTGGAGAAGATGATGGCGGCGGAAAATATCTGCCCCGAACAGGAAAAGGCCGCCAAACCAACGATGCCTACTCCCTGAGGCCGCCTATGACGCCGGAACCGCGGAGCAAATTTCGCGCCAAAGAACTGGCGATTGTCATGAGCCACTATGATGTGGGGGCGATTCAGGAGATTCACGGCTTCCGACGGGGCAATACTCAATCGCCCAAATCGAAGATTATCACGGAGACGGGAACATACCTATTGAAGAAACGGGCGCCGGGGCGGGACGATCCTTATCGCGTGGCGATGGCCCATGAACTGGAATTGTTTTTAACCGGGAAAGGCTTCTGTACGCCGCGGCTGGTGGGCACTATACACAGCAACGCCACCATGCTGGAAACCCACGGCGGCATTTATGAGTTATTTGAATATATCGACGGAGACAATTATGATGGTGCGGAAGCAGCGACGCAGAGTGCGGGAAAAACCCTGCGTCAATTGCATGCACTGCTGGCGGATTTTACGGGTAATTTTGAGGTATCCAAACGTCATTATCACGACAACAATCATGTGCGGCAGACCATAGAAGATATCCTGCCCGGCATCAGCAAGCATGACAGCGCTTTTGGCCAGGAGGCGGAGTTGCAATCGCTGAACGTGGAACTGCTGGATAGTTATGATAACGCCGCTCAAATGGCGCGGGAGAGTGGTTTGCTGGACAAGAATATTGTTTGTCACGGCGACTGGCATCCGGGTAATTTAATCTTTCGTGGCGGCCAGGTCGTCGGGGTGGTGGACTTTGACAGCACTACGCTGATGCCGCCTCTGGCGGATGCGGCCAACGGGTGTTTGCAGTTTTCACTGATTGCGCGGGGGCGCAATCCGGAACTATGGCCCGACGAACTGGATGGTAACCGCGCCAAGTGGTTTTTACAGGGGTATCAGCCTGAGGGATTTGAACCGGGAACGATGCAAGTCATTGTGGCGTTGATGGTGGAAGCGTTAATCGCCGAGGCCGTGACGCCCATCGCCGCGACAGGGATGTTCGCGGGGGTGCAAGGATTCACGTTTTTGCGGATGATAGCCCGCAAGGTGCGTTGGTTGAAGAAGGAGGCGCCGGCGGCACTGGAAGATGGAAAATAGAATTCAGAACCCAGGAGTCAGAAGCCAGAATATTTTCAGACCACGAAAAACACGAAACAGACGAAAAATTAACCGCGGATTGCGCGGATTAACGCGGATTCAAATATTTATTTTTCACCACGAAGACACGAAGGATCTTAGCGCGGCATAGCCGCAACCAAACTCTAAGCCCTAAATCCTAAACAAATTCAAATAGAAAAACTCAAAGGGCCAAAACGGACA
>JAFGBA010000201.1 GCA_016933395.1 Sedimentisphaerales bacterium
ATCGACAGCGCCCTTTTTATGCGCTGAGTTGTGGGATATTAACGTTCAGCATGTTAGTCGTTCGTTAGACATATTGTTTTTTTGCGGGGGGGAGTGTCCGCATTTCTTTGTGATAAAAATCACACTTTACAAACTTCTTCTCTCTTACTATATTATTCGGTTTGCGTTGTTTAAGGTAATAAGGATATGAGTCATTATATTGTTCTGGTAAAACAAGTTCCGGACGTTTCGCAGATTACGGACAATGCGTTCGATCCCGAAACGGGGACGCTCATGCGGGGCAAACTCGCCAGTGTTATCAACGAGTTGGACGCAGAGGCGCTGGCCTTCGCGGGGCGGATGCGGTCGCTGGATAACGATTCCAACAGCAAGATTATCGCTCTGACGATGGGGCCGCCCATGGCCGCGGAAGTGCTGCGGTATAGTTTGGCCCGTTTGGCCGACACGGCGGTGCTGCTGACGGATCGGGCGCTGGGTGGGGCGGATACGGTCGCTACGGCGAATCCTCTGGCTTATGCCGTGCGGAAAATATGCCGTGACCTGCTCGGCGGCAGTGAGGATTATTTCGTGGTTTCCGGGATGCAGTCGGTCGATGGCGACACCGCCCAGGTTCCCGCTCAATTGGCTGAAGAATTAGGCATTCCCTGTGTCGCCTACGCTACGGACGTTGTGAGAGAAAACGGCCGGTTGGAATTCACCCGCATTATCGCCGGCGGCAGTCAGCTTGTCGCACCTAAACGTACGCCGGCGGTAATTACCGTGGCGAAATATGAGCATACCTTGTATCCCACCGTTGCTCGAACCCGCTGGGCCAATCGCTGCGAGGTGATTACCTGGGGCGCCAATGACATCAACGCTTCCTGGATCGGCGTCAAAGGCTCCAAGACCAGCGTTATTCGCGTCTTTCCGCCGCCCAAGACCAGCCGCAAATGCCAGGCGATTGCCTTCACGGCCGACTTCGCCCGGCTCATCGCCGATAGCTTCAAGGGCAACGGCCAGGTTAGCGCCGAAGCGGCAGCCGATAAAGGTTATGTGTTGCCCGCCCGGCGGCGCGACGCACTCGACCGTAACTATGAAGGAACGGATAAGCAATGCCAGGCATTCGAGCATGTCGCCGAAGAACTTCGCAAACTGGGTGTAAACGGGACGGACGCGATTACCGATGAGATAAAGACCAAGCTTTTAGAACAAGCCGACGGTAAATTCACCGCTGCTTCGCTCAACGCCATGCTGGAAGGGTTCGCCAAAACTACTCCAAGCTATCAGGGTGAGGTGTGGGTGGTTGCAGAACATCATCAGGAAGCCGTCCATGCCGCAACCTATGAGCTTATCGGCAAGGCTCGCGACCTGGCCGATTCATTAAAGACCAATGTAGGGGTCGTCATAGCGGGTAAACATGTCAGACCTTATGCCAATTCCCTTATCGCCGCGGGAGCTGATAAAGTTTATGTCATTGAAGATGACCGGCTGGAAGAATTTGATCCGGCCGCTTATCGCAAGGTTATCGCCGCTACGATTGATAAACACAGCCCGCAGATTGTGCTTTATGCCGCGACGCCGCAGGGACGGGTGCTGGCCCCGATGGTGTCGTATCGGCTGCAATGCGGCCTGACCGCCGATTGCACCGGCCTGGATATCCGGGACAATTCCCGTAAAGGCGAGATCGCCATTCTGATGCAAACTCGTCCGGCACTGGGCGGCAACGTCATGGCCACGATATGCACCAAGGATTCGCGTTGTCAGATGGCTACGGCCCGGCCGGGTGTGATGAAGCGTCTGCCCGCCGTTCCTGACCGCAGGGGCGAAGTTATCGCCGAACCCGCCGAGTTGACCGGTAATGACTTCAGTCTCGACATTATCCAGACGGAACTAGGCGCCGGTAAAGTGAACTTCGACGCTGATGTTATTGTTTCCGGCGGGCGGGGTATGCTCAGCAAGGAAAATTATACCAGCCTGATCAGCCAAATGTGCCAGGCAATTCAAAGTAATCTTGGTGTGACGGTTGAGCGCGGGGCCAGCCGGGCGGCGGTGGAGGAAGGTTTCTCCGACCGCGTTCATCAGGTCGGCCAGACCGGCACGGCCGTGGGGCCCAAGCTCTATTTCGCCCTCGGCATCAGCGGGGCGATTCAGCACATGATCGGCGTGGCCAACGCCGGGACGATTTTCGCCGTTAACGCCGACCCGCACGCCCCGATCTTCAAGCAATGCGACTACTATCTCGTCGGCAACGTCGAAGATATCGTCCCCGAACTCACCCAACAATTGCAGGCGAGTAATTGAAAATAGAATTCAGAATCAAGAAGTCAGCCGGCCACGGCAAGGCCGCAGGCCGTGCCAGGGAAGCCGGAATAAAAATAAAAATAAAAATCAAAAATAAAAATGTAAAATGACAAGGCAAAATTTAAAAATAAACTTTGTGGCCTTCGTGGTTCAAAAGGCTGTGTATTAATCCGTGAAAATCCGTGGTTAAAATAATATGGTCAGCAATACAAACTTTACTCATTCATCCGTATTAGTGGTCGGCGCCGGCCCGGCGGGTTTGGCCGCGGCGATTACCTTCAAGTGCAAGCAGCCCGACGCCGATGTCGTCGTCCTCGACAAAGCCGCCAGCCCCGGTGAGCATAACCTTTCCGGTGCGGTCATGGATCCTGCGCCCCTGGAAAAACTTCTAAACCTTGCTCAGCCCGACTGGCGGGCCAACGACACGGCCAAGGCGCTCTTGAGTCACCGAGTGACCAAGGATCAGGTGCTGATGTTTCTGGGCAAGGGCTTGAAAGTGACCATGATGCCCGCCATCAAGGCGGCCAGGCTGTTGCACATGGGCTTCGGCCAGATGGTGCATAAAAACGATGTTATTATTTCTATCAGCCAACTGACTGCCTGGCTGGCGGAAATCGCGACAACGGTCGGTGTCGAAGTGCTCTATGGCTTCGCCGCGGAGGATATTCTCTGCGATGACACCGGCAAGGCCACCGGCGTCAAGCTCAAGGACCAGGGCCTCGACCATCAGGGAAATAAGCAGCGTAATTATCTGGCCGGTGAGACTCTGACAGCCGACATCATCATGCTCGCCGAAGGCTGCGACGGTCTCGTCAGTGAAAGTTTCATTCGCAAGGCCAACCTCCGGCGCGCCTGCCCGCCGCTCTATAGCGTCGGCGTCAAGGAGATTATCCAGGTCTCTCCGCAGCAATACGCCGCCTTTGGCGATGGCCGGGTGGTGCACGCCATGGGCTATCCGCTCTGGACGCCCATCCTCGGTCCGGGCATGTTCGGCGGCGGCATCATGTACCCCATGGGCGAGAACCGCATCGCCGTGGGCGTCATCGTCGGGGCGGACTGGAAATACCGCGACTTTATCCCGCAGGACGCCCTGGTGCGGTTCAAGGAGCATCGCTTTGTCCGCAGGTTCATCGACGGCGGCACGGTCGTCGAGGCCGGGGCCAAGATGATCCCTGAAGGCGGCTACTGGTCGTTGCCGCGTGATCCTGACACCGGGGCCGTCGGCCGTCATAATGTCCTGCTGCTGGGCGATTCGGCCGGGTATGTTAACATGCTCAAGATCAAGGGCCTGCATAACGCCATCGCCTCCGGCCTGGCCGCCGGGCAGGCGGCGGCGGAAACGCTGGGGTCTTCGTTCGACGCCGCCAGCCTTTACACCCGTTACCTCGACACAGAGGGCGTGATGAAGGAAATGCGCTCGGCCCGCAACTTCCGCCAGACAGTGGCGAAGTTCGGCAACTCGGTGGGTATGCCGCTATCGACTTTGGGCGGCCTGCTGCCGCGCTTTAAAGTGGAGCCGGATTACGAGGCCATGACGAACCGCACCTACAAGTGGCGGCTTCATAAACCTTTCGACAAGGACGCCTTCACCGCCGCCGGCCGGGTGGAGCATCGCGAAGAGCAGCCCTGCCACTGCGAGGTTCTGGACCCGGACGTGTGCGAGGAGAAATGCCCGTCGGCCTTCGACCGGCCGTGCATCAAGTTCTGTCCCGCGGGCGTCTATGAACTCATCCACGGCGTGATGAAACCGGCCAACCCCTCCAACTGCCTGCACTGCAAGACCTGCGAAAACAAATGCCCCTACGACAACCTCCGCTGGCACGTCCCCGAAGGAACCGGCGGACCACACTACCGTACGATGTGATTGGTTAATCAAATCACAGCGATATAATAGAATCACGGGCTTTTTTTGATCTTTCGAACATAGTCTTAATGCGAGTATATTCGATTGGTGTGACTGCTTTTGCAGGTGGAATATGAGCAGGAAAAAGATCATTCTTATCGCATGTCTTTGTGCATTAATAGCCGGAATTGTTCTGATTCCTCGTATAATTACGTTCTTAACCATCGAACCACCCGGAACCTCCCTTACCGAAGCGTCCTTTGCGACCGATGAAGATCGCCGAGTGTTTATTGATGACTGTACCCCTTTCCCCATTCCTTCCGACATCTCGAATATCCGCATGAAGTATGATAGCTGGCTGGATTGGACGCTGGACGCAAGATTCACCTTACCGGCCGATCAAACGGAGGCCTTCCTCACGTCCTTGCGTCAACATGATCCGGCCGGAATAACAACCTTTTCTTTCCAAACCGAAAATTCCCAAGGCACAGTAACCATTACTGGCCAAACGGTAAAAATAAATTGTTCCAATCCTCCGCCCAAAACCTAACTTTGTGGGTGGGCCACGCACACCACGAATACCATCCATCATCCCTTACTGACATAATCCTCCAATAACAATACGCACGATTAAGCGTAATCCTATCGATCCTGTCACGGCGTCGGCAGGATCATCGTTGCCCAGGGGGATTTGAGAAACCTACCCAACATCCATAAGGCCTTGTCCACGCGGCGGTCAGGGTTCGGGCCGAAAGTTTTAAAGAACGGTAAATAATCGTTTAGATAGCCGGCAATTTTTCTTTTATCCCCGTTGGGAATCTCTTCAATATCACCTTTCTGGATGTATATCATGGCGCGATAGACATGCTGGTCGAAGATGGGATATTTATCCGGTCGGCAAATATGTAGAAAAAAGATACGCCAGATCGCTCCGCCCTTGGGAAAGCTTTTAAGAAACGCCTCCGCCGACCCTTCGGTCGCCAGGGCTTGGGCCTGGGCCAGCCGTGGGATAAAGTTCCGCTCCATACTCTGACGGCTCGGAGCGGGAAACCAATTGCCGCTTTTCCATTTGAATAGTTCTCGCACCTTCGTCGCGGTTAAATTCCCTTGTATGTTTTCTTCATAGAGTTGCTCCCGCGGATCATCATAGAATCCCGCCCAGTAATCAATAAACACATTTCGCTCAATCGCCGCCGGACGCGGAATGACCAGATAAGGTGCGGTTGGATTTGACATCATTTAATACCTTTATCCGCAGATGACGCAGATTTTCGCAGATGTAGGGCGGGCCGTGCCCGCCACGCTATTTGCCCTGTTTTCTTTCTTAACTTTCAAGTTTTCTAAGCCATTCCTTAAATGGTAATACATGAGTTGTATGGTCGGGTATATCTGCAAAAGCCCGAATTAAATCCTTATCGTTAGTTACAATAGATCCCACAGCAGCGCCTATAATGGCATGAGTATAATCAAAGGACGATGATGACTTCACTTTTGCATTACATGTAGCTATTCGATATAAGTTCCACGCCCAATATCCAGTCGCCATTAAAATTGAAGGAATGGTTTTTAATTGATCTAATCCACGATCAAGGCACCGCTCAAGAATCCCATATTCTTTGGCCCATCTTTCCCCCAAAAATTCTACAAATTGCCCCTCCTTCCAATAGTCATTCCATGATGGATTATCCCAACCTTCTACCCCTTTTGCCCATTCATTAATAGGTGGAAACATTTCTTTATAAAAATCATCTTTCCAGTTTTTTACCTCGTCATTTATCCAATTGATATCTTCATTGGATAAATCACCCATAAATTGTTGAATAATTTCTTCTGAATTAGGCAAATAAGGCAAACTTGGTTTACCAGTATCTGCAAAAGAAATAATGTCATCTTTAAAAATTGCTCCGTGATCTTTTGTTATTTGGATATAGCTTCCAAGTTCTTTGAGAAAAATAAGCCTATCCTTAAGTTGTGGCACATCTGATGTATATAATACTTGGAGAGTTTCTTGAAGTAGTTCTCCGCTTATTGCCAGTTTTATTATTCCCTTGTCAGTGAGTCGAAGTAAATTATCTCGAACTTTTTTTGTCACGCCACAACGATATTCGACCAGATTAACAAAGACATTGTGGTCTATATAATATATATCTGACATTGACTACTCCAATATTAATCTTTATGTCGAATACATAACTCTTGAGTTATCAATTTTGCAGCAAAATATGCTCGATCATTAAGTATAGAGATATTTTCTAAGGCATTTTCATCTCCAGGCATGATTTCAAATGGCCTAAGCAATGGGTCAATATTCGTTATATGTTGCTCCCAACGGGAAATATGCTTTTGAAGCAGAATTAAAGATTTATCAATTTTTTCCTTAAGATGGATAAGACTGGATTCTTCTATCACGCTGATATATTCTGGTAATCCCTCAAAACGAATTATCCAACCTCTTACTGATGGCAAATCTTTAGGTAAAACGAATGGTGTTGATGATTTTATTTTTCGTGAAAAAGTATATAATTCTTTAGCTGCGTATTCAACCATTTCAAACCGGTAACGTGCCGATTCCAAATCATTATTATTTTCAGACTGAGACTTCATTTTTCGTTATGCTTAATTGTTATTATGGGGCCGTATCCTTATATATGTATGATGATGAGATTGATTATAGGTCGTAAGGCATTATTAACAACAGAAATCCCCTTTTGGGCCGACAAGGACCACTAAAGGATTAGGAATAAAGCAATTATGAACCACGAAAAGCACGAAACACACTAAAATAATTGCTTTTAAAAGTGTCTTTTTTCGAGTTTTTCGTGGGATTCGTGGTTCCAAGATTTCTTTTTCGCATTGATTCGCGTGAATTCGTGACAAAAAAAATTCTCTGCGTTCTTTGTGGCCAAAGAGGAATGCCGGCGGGGACGCCGGCGATACATTTAATCCGTGTTATTCGTGACACGTAGAGCCTGCAAAGCAGAAATCCGTGGTTAATATCTGCTTTATCCGCGTTGATTCGCGGTTCAATCAAGGCGTATTGTCGTGGCCGTACCAGAGGAACTCGGCATCTTCGAGGACGGTGGCCGGTTCATCGACGTATTCCAGCGTCAGCCGCACGAGTTTTTCGTGCTTGAGTTCCTCTTTTTCCAGGCGTTTGAGCACGTTGCGG
>JAFGBA010000202.1 GCA_016933395.1 Sedimentisphaerales bacterium
CGTAGCTATCGTTGAAGTGCTTGAATTCGTCGATGTCAAACACCAGTAAGGCCGCCTCGGTGCGTTCCTTTTGACTCAAGCGCAACACCTGACGGGTAAAATGCTCGAAATAGCGGCGATTATATGCACCGGTCAATTCGTCGATAGTTGCCAGTTGCTTGAGCCGTTCATCACGCCGCGCCAAACTCAACATCGTCCCCAGGCATCGGGCGGTTTCGGTAAGCAACACATGTTCCACCTGATTTGATTCGATAACCATAATACCTTCGCGCTGACGAACGCCGGGCAAATCAACCATTCGGCCATTTTCCTGCGTTGTCAATTCGGTGAGACTTTCTTCCAGTGTAATCGTCACCTGCGATGCGCCTAACAAAGTGGGTAAAATGGCCTGAGCCTGATGCACCAACGCCATCCGTCCCAACGGCACGCTTTGGGCCAAATCATGGAAGAACTGCATCAAAAATCCCAAGGCCGGAGCAGATGCAACATCTTGCTTAAAGAAATCTCCACTCAAACGTCGCAATGGCCGCCGGGGTAAAACGCCGCCAAGCCGATTACGCAACTCACTAGGCGGAATAGGCCAAACCAGAAAATCCTCCGCGCCGCATTCAATGGCTTTATGCGCATATCCCTCGACATACGCCTCGCCGTAAAGCAGGATGCGCGTTTGGGGATGCACCTGCCGCATGGCGTGAACCGCCTGAGCGGTTTTGCTATTCAGGCGTTCCACGTTGAGCAATACCGTATCGACGTGGTCATCGGCCAAACGGGCAATGCCGGCCATCACATCCGTCTGAGCGATAACGGTTCGGTCAGGAACCTTCGTCGCCAGCAGCGATGTCATTCTGCCGTCATCACCGAGGAGCAGCACCTCCCGGCGGGGCATGGTTGTCGCGGGTGTATCCGTCATATAGCGTTAATCGTCCGGATTTTTGGAACCTAACAATGTGTCTAATTCATCCTGACTCAACGAATTATCCGCCTGCCTGGCGGGCATCGGAGTCGTCGGCGAAGCGGTTGGAGGCGAAACCGCATCTTCAGATCGACCAGGTCGAACCCGCATCGGCCGATAACGACGGGCCAATTCCTGAAGCAGTGAAAGGCTTTTTATCGCAGGATCATGGTTTTGGTCCTCGTTACCACCAGGATTCTCCCCGCGCAACCGCGCCAACGAATTTTTCACGGAATCTTCCACCAATTCCGCGGCGGCTTTATCATTTTCGGAACGTTTATCCAATGTCAGCCTTACGCCTTCCAAGCCTGGGCCGGCTTGAGCGGGCGGCATCGGCGCGGGAGGCGTTCGAAGCGGCGGTGTGGCCGCAGGTTTCAACTCGGCCGATGAATTTCTCTTGGATAACATCGGCTCTGGCGAAGACGCCGAAAAAGTATCTTCTTTTGGCGATAACAAAACCTCCTCCATTTGTTCGTCCGGTTTTGTTTGCCGCCATTGAGGCAATTTTATATCAGCCAGATCGGTCACGGCCTGATGAGCGCCCAGGCTTAACACCTGATCACTCTTTTCTCGCCGACCGGCAGGGAACCAGGCGACGGTTTGAACATCCTGTCGCGCCGCTAAAACCGAAAAAACCGTTATCTCATCCCGACCAAGGTGGTCCGCCTCAAAAATCGCCAGCACCGCCCCGCCACGGCGCAGTCGCAGCAACACTTCCGCCAAACCGCTAAACGCATCCCGGCGAATGCAATGAAATGCCAATCCCATCGACGTCAAGCCCTTTTCCAAAGCTTTCTGACGTAATGCCGATGCAACACAAACTACGCTAAAATCTTTCATATAAATAAGTTATGCTGCATATTGACCGCAGCCACTGACACTAAAATTTCATTCTACCACAAAATTGTCTCCAAATGTCTGGAAAAAGCTTAATAAAATTATAACCTCCTATAATATAAGCATTTATACCGGCATAACAGATACGTCAGGTATATATATGAAATATCCCAAATACCGTCATTAGGTAAACCATAAACGGCTAACAATATATTGATAACGGGTTTTACCGGTAAGAAGTGATTTGTGATTTAACATTTCCGTTACGGCCCGGTATGCTGGTGAAAAAGTATTTAAACTTGATTTTGGGAGTGTTTCATGGCCTCTGACCGCATCAATATCGCTGATATGCAACCGAATCAACTTATTGAGCAAGTGTTTATGATTTCCCAGCCGCAGCTTCGCCCCACCCGCAACGGCACCAGCATGTACATCGCAGCATATTTATCCGACAAAACCGGCCGGCTCAACGGGCGGATGTGGCAGGCGACCGAGACCCTGTTCAAAGCCCTCCCGGAGGAAGGCTTTGTCTGGGTGAAAGGCCGCAGCGAAATGTATCAGGATTCGCTCCAACTGGTCATTGAAGCCATCAAGCCCATCGAAATCGATAAGATTAACCCTGCCGATTTTATGCCCACGACGGATAAAAACATCGAAGCTATGTTCGCACAAGTAGTTACAATTCTTGGCACGGTTAAAAATGAACATCTGGCCCGACTCATGCAGGCATTTCTGACGGATAAGGAACTGATGACCAAATTCAAATCGGCCCCGGCCGCCAAGCTGTTGCATCATGCCTATGTCGGCGGATTGCTGGAACATACGCTGAGTGTGCTGCAACTTGCTCAACGTGTGCTACCGCAATATCCACAACTCGACGCCGATTTGGTAATGGCAGGGGTATTTTTACATGACATAGGCAAAACCACCGAGCTGCGCTACGATATCAGCTTCGATTACAGCGATGAAGGACATCTGATCGGCCATTTAGTCAAGGGGGCATTGTTGGTGGAAGATAAAGTCAACGATTTGAATCGGGCCGGAGGTGAACCTTTCCCGCCATTGTTACTATTGTGTTTGCAACATCTTATCGTCGCCCACCACGGCACACGGGAATTCGGTTGCCCGGTAACACCATCCATGCCGGAAGCGTTTCTGGTGCATTACCTGGACAACATCGACTCCAAAGTGGCCCTGACCTTTAGCGAAATTGACAAAGACAATAAAACCACAACCCGCTGGACCACTTACGTCAAGGCCCTGGAGGCCCCCGTTTTCAAACTTCGACCTGAGGAAATTGACTGACGTGCTAATTATTACGTTCGAGTAAATTCCTTCATAATCTCCACACTGCGACTAGCGCCCAAGCGATGAGCACCAGCGGCGATCATCCGACGGCAATCATCAAGGGTGCGTAATCCTCC
>JAFGBA010000203.1 GCA_016933395.1 Sedimentisphaerales bacterium
GTAACGTGGACGAGTTATCAGTTTGATGACGGCGGCATCGCCCACGTTTACGTTGATGGTGAATTGGTCGCCCAGGTCGATCAATGGTCGCCGCAACGGGATGTGCCGTTCTCCTGGACGTACTCGGGCGCCGGGTTGGGGCAATGGCACCATTTAAAGATTCTTATCAGCGGCCAAAAACGACCGGAGTCGCTCGGAATATACCAAAATATCACCAGCATCGTCGCCCATGAGATCGCCGGCGACGCCGATGGGGATTGCCGGGTCAATATGAGTGATCTGATGATATTTTTAGAGGAGTGGTTAACCGACGACACCTCACTGCCGATGTAATAGTACACTTCTTCCCGTTGGAAGAACGAGTATATGGTTATTTCAATGCGAGAAATAATGTTTTTTAGGAGATTGTCATGAATATCTCAAAAAAACACCCAGGATTTACCTTGATCGAACTGTTGGTGGTGGTGTCGATTATCGCCCTGCTGGTGTCCATTTTGCTGCCGGCGCTGGGGCGGGCACGGGAGCAGGCCAAACGAGCCGTCTGCGCCAGCCATCTGCGGCAACATGGCATTGGATTCATGATGTACGCCGAGGATAATGAAAATCGCCTGCCTATGCGGATACGTGGTTTTTGGATGTGGGATTTGGATAATGCCATCGCCGAAATGCTTTGTCGGCAAAGCTCCGTACCGGAAATGTTTTTCTGCCCATCGAATAAATTTTGGGAGCAGGACTTTGCTCAAAACTTTGAGGATTCCACGGGGATTCTCTACGATTATAGAATCACCAATTATTTCTGGCTCTGCGCTCCGGCCGAGAAAGAACCGGTGCTGAACGATCCCCGGTTTTGGTGGGATACGGAATTATGGGCCAAATTCCCCGAAGTGGGTGAAAATATGCCCGTTAAAGTTAGTGATCGCCGCGCTGCGGAAAAAGAGCTGGCTGCTGATGCAACCATCAGTGACCCCATGGCGTCGCCGATACAGTATCCTGACGGTAAGTTTACGGATGTTATTTCAGGGAGTATATGGCACTTGACCACGAATCATGCCCGCAAAGATGATCAAGGCGACGGCGGCAATATTCTCTTTCTTGACGGCCATGTTCTGTGGCGTGATTTCGATAACATGGAACTGAAAATCAATGGAAGTGGATATTTCAATCACTGGTGGTAATTTTAAATCCTATAATTCATTTTTCTTGTGAAAAGACGCATCAAATTCAGTTGATAGCCATTGCGTCGCTGGAAAATATCCAATATGTGAGGGTTAGGCGGCATAAATTCCCGAATGTATGAAGCCTTGCTTCATATAATAAACGTCGAGGGTATGCCCCAGGGCGGTAATATCTCTTTTTGGGACAAACAAGGGGATTTTGGGTATTTCGAGGACATGGTATACCGGCTTGTGCCTTTATTAGAATCGCCGTAACCGTTCACGGTTTTTGAAAATTAATAGAGGGCCGTAATCTATTAATCGTCATCTTCCTCCTTATCTTCATGTTTAAGCTTTTCCGCCCGCCGGCGCAGTTCGCGCACAAACGTCTCCGGCGGATAGCGTTTACCCTCGAAAATTCCCCGTTCGATCTGCGACCAGGAATTCACCACCTGTAACTTTTCATACTTGCTCAATTCGTTGATAGCATCGGCCATATCACGAGTGTCGTCGGCTTCATCCGTGTCATAATGAGGAATGAGATAAGCTTCCATGCCGTTCTTCACGTAGGCGACGGCGTCGGAAATTTTATCGCCGATGCCGATTTGTATATGGGGGAACATTTCTTGTACCGAAGCCAGGCGGGCGGTTTTATATGTGCCGCTGTCTCCCAGGGCTTCCCTGAGCGTACTGACCAATACCGGCCCCGGCGGGTAGCCATAGCGTTGCAGCCAGCCTTTACTGGTGCGAGTCATCAAATCCGGCCGATGCGTCAGGTAAATAATGTCATAGCCGGCGGCGATACGGGCGGTGACGTCGCGCGATCCTATCATCGGCGTCCCGCCCCCTGCCAGAACACGCAGAAAACTTGAATCCACCAGCGTATGATCGAGATCAATCACCACAAAACGGGCTTCCGGAGAGCGAATGCGTATGAAAAGAGAAGCGTCCGAAACTTGCAATAATTCCTTGTCATATTTGCCGGAATCAACGATTCGCGCCAGAACAGAGTAGTCACCAATACCTGGTGGTTGCCAGCTTAACAAGGCTACCCCTTCGTCATCGGTCTGGGCCGTTCCCAATAGCTCCTCGTTCACATAATACGCCAGCGTCACGCCTTCCAAATCACGTAGATTTTTGGATTTTTGCAGGCGGCATGTCAGTTCAACCGGTTCATTGGGATGGGCCAGAGCGTCAAATCCGTAAAATACCACGCCTTTTTCCGCACTGAGAAACACTCCGCCGGCGATGCGGCCGGCAATATCGCTCCATCCCTCCGACGAAGGAGGCGGCGGGGTGGATTCGCCAGTCGTTGGTGTTGATGGCGGTATGGTTTCACTGGACGGCGCTGAGGGTTCGCTGCTCGGGAAAGGCTGATTATTTGCTTCATTTTTCCCGCCGGAACAGCCAAACGTGGCAAAAAAAACGATAAAAATCGGCCATATAACAGGATTTTTCATATTCTGCACCCGGAATAAAACTCAAAACCTTTAAAAGCGTCATTTTTTACCTAATCTTCCTGATATAGAGTATTGGCGCAAATTTTTGAAAATTCCCGAAAAAAATTCCCTCATTTGCCTAAATTATATTTTATAGTTTAGAGTGCTTTGTGGTTGTTAAAAATATGGGGTATGCGCCGCAAACTCAAGATATGAGTAAATTCCTGCTAACCACTTATTAAGGCGAAAGTTATGAAAACGCGCACCTGTCAGGAATGCGGACATGAGATTACCAGAGCTCATTCCAACTGTCATAATTGCGGAGCCCAGATACGGTCCAAGCCGCTCCGCGCGATCATTATCGGACTGGTTTGCGGTCTGGCCGCAACGATAATTCTCTACATCGCGCAAGATTCCGAGTTTACCTGGTTCAGTGGCCCCGCCAAAGCAAACGCCGCCCGTCTGCCCGAACCCAAGCATACCAAGCCTTCCCCGGCGGATGCACCTCCGCCGGCGCCGGTAATGCCGAATTATATTACTCCGGCCGGAAGTGTGGAGCGCCTGGTTGAAGATATTGCCCTTGACGTTTTGGGTGTGCGTTTGGATGATCCCACGCTTAATCCCAGTATTATCTCGATCGAAAAGAAAGTCCCGGCCGACAATGCCGCAAATCAGTACCAGATAGAAATCCACTATCGCCTCGCCTGGAAGCCGACCGGTTCTCAAGCCAGAAATGAGATGCTCAATAACGTCGGTCTGTTAATCGAACGGATTTTTTCCGATCCAAATCTGGTGCAGGTGTCAACGCTGGTGTTATACCCTTCGCTGCAGGTGGGCGATCCCTACCAGCCTCAGAGCCGCGTCGAGGAGCCTGCCGGCCTGTTAATCATCCGTCGCGATGTGGCCGAACGCACCGACTGGCACAACGTCGATGTACGTGGGGTGGAAGATATGCTCCAACTGGAAGACAAATTCTGGCTGCATACGAATCTGAATCCCTGAACAGACAGGGCTTGAGGCTTAAATTAACATTGCTTCGAAAAATTTCCCACACGCATGGCGTATATGGGGCGGGAGGGGATTTTCAGTAAATATCCGCGGTTTTAGCGTAGTGTAAGAAGCCGATAAGAATCGCCGCCAAAACCACCGGTCCATTGAGCAGGTAACCGTAAAAGGGTAACGCGACAAAAGCAAACGCATAAGGCATATCAACCGGTTCTATGGCAAGGCTGGTATACGCCGCCATCGACAGCGCCCAGATCACCCCGCTTCCAACCAGCAACACGCCGCACGCACCCCGCGATTGTCGCACCAGCCAACCAACCAGCAAGCTGATAATAAAAGGCCCCGCCGCCCATACCCCCAGCGTCGGATTGCCGCCGGCACAGGTAGCGCCGGCAACCATCACCGCCACGGCCGCGATAGAAAACAGAAAAAACCATGTAAATAGCTTATTACGCTTCTTCACGTCGAATATTTTACCTCCTAAACAGCCAGTTTGGCAACAGCCTTCCCCTCTTACCGGCCGGTAGCCGTTTATTCCGCCAGGGTTTATGAGAAGATGCGGACATTTCTTAATATGGCGTTTAAGATGCTTGACATCCTCCGGTCAGATACGGTAATATATGGTCACTATAGGGATATCCGCTCTTTTTTTCGGGGCGGACCGTATAGAGGAAAATGTTAACCCGACGAGTAGAGAGAGTGCTCTTTCTGCGCGCCGGGTTTTTTATGCCGCACGGCGGGCCAGGGGTAAACACCGGTCTCGCCCGGGCGGGGAAACGGAGGAAAATGATGAACCGGTCGCATCGTTTCACATGGGCGGCGTTTGTACTTTTATCCTTGGCACTCACACTTCCACTTTCGGCGGAGATTACGCCTTCGGGGGATTTTGATCCAACAAATCCGGCTTGGTGGGAAAATGGCGGGGATATCAATACGATTGTATCTGTCGGTAATACATCCACTGGTAGCGTTGTGGTGAATGGCGGTGATATTTTAAATTCGGAAAGAGTCTCTATCGGACGTGAAAGTGGTTCGACTGGTATTGCTGAGGTGAGTGGCGAAAACTCGGTATGGAACTATCGTTATGAGTGGTACGTTGGTTATTATGGCAATGGGTTATTGGATATTAACAACGGAGCAAAAGTCGTTTCCGAAGGCCCGTCTGCAAGTTGTTATATAGGAATGCAAGCTGGCGCTTCTGGTGAGGTTCATGTTAAAGATACGGGATCAATTTGGGATATTGGGACAATTTTCAGAGGCAATCTTACTATTGGTAGTTATGGTAATGGTTCATTATATATCGAAAATGGTGGATCCGTTATTAATTCTTCGGGCTATATAGGACAATACGCAAATTCTGTAGGAGAGGTAAACGTTTCCGGAGCAAATTCAACCTGGATGAATACAGATAATTTGCTTATTGGTAATGGTGGGAGCGGTACATTAAATATCGAAGATGGCGGAAGCGTTAGCAACATGGAAGCATTCGTTGGTTACGGCGAAGGGGCCATAGGAACAATTACTGTTACTGGTGCGAACTCGGCATGGACGAATAGCGAAGATTTATTTGTGGGGTATAGAGGCTTTGGTTCATTAAATATCGCCAATGGCGGAGAAGTAAATGTGAGCTACGATACTTATTTGGGTTATTATTCCAGTGGCGGTGGTAATATTCAGTTCAATAGCGGAACGCTTAACACCGGAGGTTTGCTTGCAGGGGTGAGTGAATTACAAGGTGTAGGCGTCATTAATACCAGCGGTTTGGTTAGTGATATTGACCTTGTATTCGATCAGAATCACGGTTTAAATCAACAGATTGTCCTCAATAGCGAGCAAGGTCAAAACATTACGATTAATTTTGATGCATATGAAGCATTTGGAGATTCCCTCGGAGCTTTTGGGGCGGGGTATCGTGAAAGCGGGTCATTGCGGGTTGCTGATGGCCAAAAGCTTGTATCTCGGGGCGGCTACCTGGGTTATCATGTCGGTTCATCCGGTGTGGCGACGGTAACCGGCGATGAATCACTATGGTCCAGCGGAGATATGTATGTTGGTCATGATGGCAGTGGTTCGCTTTGTATAGGGAACGGTGGGTTGGTTGTCATGAGTGAAGCTAATATTGGTTATAATTCCGGCAGTATAGGATCTGTTACCGTTTCGGGGGAAAATTCAACATTGGAAATTGATTCAAATTGTTATATTGGCCGCTCCGGCTTTGGGTCAATGCGTGTTGAAAATGGCGGTTCTGTAACAGACGATAGGAGTACTAGTTTATGGTATATTGGATATCTCGAAGGTTCCAGCGGGAGTGTGACCATTGTAGGAAACGGTTCCACATGGGACACTATTGGGCACCCTTTATATGTCGGCAATAAAGGAAATGGCTCTTTGACTATCGTTAATGGAGGGTATGTTTTTAATGGAAAACGCTATGTTGCTAATAATCCCAGCGTTACCGCCACGGTTACAGTAAGCGGCGCAGGTTCGTTCTGGGATGGCGGCGATTTGTATGTGGGTAGATCGGGCAAAGGTACGCTTAACATTGAAAATGGAGGGGGCGTCGAGTCTTTTTATACCTGTATTGGAGAGCGTTCGGAAAGTACGGCCAAGGTTACCGGGGATGGTTCGTTTTGGGATTGCCATACAACCATGTGTATTGGTTATAACGACGGTAGCGACGCCACCCTGAGCATTGAAAATGGAGGAATGGTCACCAGTGATGATGGGCAATTAGCATGGTATGCCGGTTCCAAAGGCACGGCTAATATCAAGGGGGCAGGTTCGAAATGGATTAATGATGATGATTTGATTGTTGGTAATCAAGGCGGAGGCGTCGTTAGGGTTGAAGATGGCGGGTTATTGTCGAATACGGATGGGACTATTGGCCATTATGCTGATTCATGGGGAAATATCACAATAACCGGCAATGAATCGCATTGGAATAATAGTGGCGATTTGTATGTCGGCGTCGATGGAGAAGGTTATCTGAGAATTGAAAACAAAGGCGCAGTAACGGTTGGCGGTGATTTAAGCATCAATAGTTTGAGCACGCTGGTATTTCGGCTGAAAGATGCGGGTGATTCTTTGCTGGATGTGCACGGGAATGCGGTGTTGGATGGGTCATTGGCGGTGGGATTCGAGTCTGGATTTACGGTGAATTACAATGATGTGTTTGCATTGATTGATTTGACGGATCCGGCGGCGACGATTAGCGGGCGTTTTATTAATTATGGTGAGGGGGACACGGTGGGGACGTATGGGGGGTATGATCTGGTGTTGAGTTATGTGGGCGGGGATGGGAATGATGTTACGTTGACAGCCGTGCCGGAGCCGGGGATGTTGAGCCTGCTGGTTTTGGGAGCTATGGCTGTCCGATGGAGGAGAAAAGCCTGATATTCCGGTGTGACGCAGCCGTAAAATTGGTATGACCGGTATAATCGCTACAAATTAACATTTAGCCTCCTTATTTTTGCCAAATATCCTATATTAACGGCTTGTGGCGGGATTTGTTGTATCGAATACTAGAGTTAAGAGAGAGTCTATGTTCAAGCGAGGGTCGTAAACAGCCGATAAGTAAATAGAGCTAATAAGAGACAAATTAAGACTTGATTTTAGTCCAAGGGCCGCCTAACATGGCGCACCGGCAAATGGGAGAGTGCGGATAAGCACAAGCATAGCCCCGCGACGCCGGCCAACCTGGAAAGGCCTTCCTTACAAGGAAATCAATCAATGAGTCGTATTACCAAGCTTACCCGCTTAACACTTTGGCCGCGGTTGCTGGTGGGAACAATGCTGGGGCTGTTTTTATTGCATGGATTTGGGGGTAATGAACAACAATCGGCTTTAATTCCGCCATCGATTGTTTTGCAGGCCCAGGCCATATCGGTTGTTCCCGGCGAGATTGATACGCCTGCCGCCCATTTACTGCAACTGTCCCAGACGGATCATATTGCTTTATTAGAATGGGCCGTCCAAAGGTATGAACAGCAGGTTCAGGATTATCGAGTTAATTTTGAGAAGCAGGAACGTATCAATAACGAACTCAAACCAGCCCAAATTATCAGCGTCAATTTCAAGGAAGAACCGTTTTCCGTGCTGATGAACTGGGAAAGCAAGGGCGGACCAATTGACAAGTTGCTTTTTGTTGAAGGCCAGAATGACGACATGATGCTGGTTCATCCGGCCGGCCTGCTGGGATTCATCAAATCGGTTAAAAAAGACCCTACCAGCGAAGAAGTCCGGCGTAGTTCGCGCGGAACTCCTGATCAATTCGGGTTTTACCGTTGTATGCAGAGTTTGTTGAAAGTATATCGCCAGGCCCAGGAAAACGGCGATCTGGAAACAGCCTGTTTGGGCCAAACGGAGGTTGACGGCCGGGCATGTTTGGCGATTGAACGCCGCTTACCGGCCGGGAAGGATTACCCCTGTGCCAGGCTCATTCTGGAAATTGATCAGGAATATATCGTTCCGACCCGTATTTCAATGTATGACTGGCAGGATAATCTGCTATGCATTTATGAATATAAAGACATTGAATTTAACGTGGGTTTGGCGGATGTGGCTTTTACCCCGAAGGCGAATAATCTTTAAATTATAGGCGGTTTTAGGGGATATGAAAAAGCGGGGGCGTTCGTGCTGTATCGAAGGGGGCCACTTCACGAGTTTCTCTCTCCCTCGGCTTGATTTTATCAACTCGAGATCTCTTAGGGCGTCCCGACGTCGTCCGGCAGGCGTTCGCCCCCGCCAGTTTTACCATTTGACCAAAAATCATTCTGACAGTCAATAAAAAAATCGTAAATTTATATAAAATAAACGGATACAGCGGTCGCGATAAGAAGGCGATTGAAGATGGTTGTCAGATTTTACAGAATTGGTAAAATACCGTCTGACCAAATATTAGCAACGCCGTAAGTAATTTGAGGCCCGCCATGCCTGAAAGGATCTTCCCATGTTGACCATTAAACGACTTTTAAAATCTTTAAGTGTTTTCATTAGCTTGTTCCTGGTCGTTTTAGCGGTAAGTAGCACCACCGCTCAGATGATGCCGCCGGGTATGCCTGGGATGGGACCGGGTTATATGGGACAACCCCAAGGCGCCGGCAATGACATTGGCAAAGCAGTGGATGACGTTCGCAAGATAGCCCAGCGTATTCTGGAGAGGGTTTCCACGAACAATCCCCTACAACAGCAGGACATAGAGACCATTCGCCAGGTATTGGAGCAGGGTTCAAAGTTTCATGGCCGGCTGGAAAAACCGGATCGAGCCTATTTATTTATGATTGAATCATATATAGCGTATTACACCGACAAAAAGGAGGAGGCCATCAAGGATATTCAACGGGCCGAGCAAATGGCGCCGAATATGCCTGATGTGAGTGACAGTGTAATTACATTGGCGCTGATGTATGAAGATTATGATATGGTTAAATCGGCTTTGCGGCGGCGCGGTGTTGATCAGGCGGTGCAGCAACGCAGCCGGGCGATTTCGGAATGGACGAATCCCGCCGGCCAGTATTCCCAACCCCAAACGTATCCTGACGGCATGGGTGGCGGTCAGCAGGGTGTTTTGAAATTACCGGTGAACGCCATGGCGCCCAAATATCTGGGAGAAAGCATTGGTTCACTCAAAGTACGCACGTTGAACGGAACATATTTTCTTTATGAGCCGGGTTCAGGTCCGCTGTTTTGCGCAATTCTATGGAATGCTCCTCAAACGAGCACGCCAGGTTCAGAATATAGCCAGCCGCAGTATTACCAGCAGCCGGCGCCGCCAGGTTATGATATGATGGGAATGCCGGGGATGATGCCTGGGCAGGCGGCACCGACGGTTGTGATTCCACCGATAGCGTTTGATTTGCCCACCAACATGCAGCAGTTTAAAGATATTTTCAAGATAGGCATGATGAGCGGTAAAATTACCACTTTGGGCATTAACATGGACAAAGGTCCGATGGGGCGGCAGGCGGCATTGACCGTCATAACGGAAAACGCCTGGCCCTGGCCACATTGTTCCATCGATGACCTCGGTGCGCAATGGGAGATTGTTCCCACGACGTTGCCGGTGATGGTGCTGGCGGATGCTAATGGGAAAATTTGTTATATTGGGCCGGTGGGAGGTTATCTGCCGCAGATGCTGCTGATGAGGGAACTCATGAAAGCCCAAGTTGCTGCGATGGGTATGCCTGATTTACCTTCGTCCTCAAAGGAACCTGGCAGTACTCATAAAGGGCTTATCGGCAGGCTCTTCGGCGGAGGCGCATCAAACAAAGAGACCACGAAGGAGGCCGAAGAGTCTGCGACACCAGCACAATCTCCGCCGGAGAGGCAAACCTCTGTTCCAGTTACTAAACAAAGTAATCCGCAGGCACAACAAATGTATCAAACCGCCATGTTGAAAAGCCGTACTATGGGAAAACGCTCCGCCTGCAATATGTGTGACGATCTTATTGAGCGTTTTCCGGACGCTCTGGAAGCCGACCAGGCTCGGATGCTGATTAAGGATCTATGCAGTAGCGACCCGCGTTTGGCGAAGGAGCGAGCCGATGAAGGCAAATACACCGGCATTGAAAATTAAACGATAAATCGCTTAAAGCTTAAGACGCTAAAGCGTACGATTCTTTTTAAAAGATCAAAGCAATAACTTTGCCAAACAAAGAATCCGCGGTTATACGAGGGTGCGGGCAATCTACAACGGGGTTGAGTTAAAGGGAACTGTTGCCTTTAAGGAGATCGTCGGGGGAGAGGGTGGTTTGTCGGCCGGTAGCAAGGTTTTTAACGCTAACGCTGCCGTCGCGAAGAGTTTCCTCGCCGAGAATGACGGCGTAGCGGGCGTTAGCGGCGGAAGCAAACTTAAGCTGTTTGCCGAGAGCGGCGGTTTTATAGCTGAAGGTGACGGCGAAGTCACGGCGGCGAAGTTCGCTGACCAGTTGCAGGCTTTGATCACGTAATTCCTCGCCAGTGATAATAACGTAAAAGTCCGGGGAGGATTGAGAAGTTTTCAAAAGACCTTTTTCTTCGAGAAGGATGCCGAGGACGACATCGCCCATGCCGAAGCCGGTGCCGGAAACCTGCGGCCCGCCCAGGCCGGCGAGGAGGTTATCATAGCGGCCGCCGGCGCCGACGGCGCGAAGCTGATCGCCTTTATCGAAGATTTCAAAGACCGGGCCGGTGTAGTAGGCCAGGCCGCGGACGATTTTTATATCAAATTCGCAATAGTCAGCGACCCCCATAAAGTTAAGGTATTTAAACACGTCGCCCAATTCCGATACATGGTTTGCAGTATCTTCATCTTTGCAGATAGCACTTAGTTGTTGAAGTGATTCGACGTTATCCAATCGGAAAAGAGCCTCTTGAAGTGATTTCTGGGGTAATTGTTCTTGGACAATCGCTTTAAAAGTGTCATCTTTTAGTTTGGGTCTTTTATCAAGCAGTGAATACGCGATGGCAGTTGATTTCGGTGAAAAATCCTGTGCCTTTAGAATTCCTGCTAGTATGGCCCGGCTGGAGATTTTGACGACGACGTCATTGGGGGTGAGGCCGACGCTTTGGAGATAATCGACGGCGGTGAAGATACATTCAGCGTCGGCCAGGACGGAATCTTCGCCGATAATGTCGATGTTCCATTGGAAGAATTCGCGCAGGCGGCCGCGCTGGGGGCGTTCGGCCCGGCAGCAGCGGGGCAGGCTGAACCATTTAATGGGGCGGGGCAGGCTGTTAATCTGCTGGTTAACCATCCGGGCCAGGGTTGGGGTCATCTCCGGACGGATGGCGAGGTCCCTGCCGCCGCGGTCGGTCAGTGAAAACAGTTCGCTGACAATGCCCTCGCCGGATTTCTGGGTGAAAAGCTGGAGGTGCTCGAAAATGGGGCCGTCATATTCGGCAAAGCCGTTGCGCAGACTGATGCGCTTCCAGCCGTCGAGGATGAAGTTTCTCACCGCCATTTCGGGCGGGTAAAAATCACGCGTGCCTTTTACGGGGGGAACCTTGGCCATTGGAGTTATTTCTTCTTTTTCTTGTCTTTCTTGCGCTTTTTCCAGGGTTTCCGGGACATATATTCTTCCATTTGTTCCATGCTGGTAAAATGCAGTTCATAGTCATAAGCGCCGGGCTGAATATCGCAACCTTCATGTTTGTAGCCGCGGCAGATTCGGGGGCGTTTTTCGTAGATTTTGCAACGGTGGTTTGAATTTAAATATTTACAGCGGTTGGCAATTTTGATGTACCAGTCACCATCCTCAACGAAAATACTGATGCCCTTGTGGGCCAGATACCAGCGTATGTCATCATATTCGCCTTTTGTAGTGGGCGTCTCAATAGGCAGGGCCAAATAGCGGCAGCACAACCCGGTGCATTTCTTACATAGATCCTTAGTCAATATTTACTCCTAAAATATAATCCTGGTGGTCAACGCCACGGTGCTTATGTTTTGTAGGTTCCAACATAATAATAAGGTGACTATTTTAGGCTTGGCAGGGTGGGACGTCAATGCTCCGATAGAGACAAATCTTTATGCCGGCCGGATACACCTCGACATTGACACATTAACGGCAAAGAGCTAAAATTCCGGTTTTATCGCTATAACCTATTGGCAAATAAAGGCCGGATGTTATGAAAATTTCGTTGGAATGGCTGCGGGAGTATGTCGATTACACTGGTTCAACGCAGGAATTAGCTGAGTTGTTTACGCATGTGGGATTGCCGGTGGAGGTGATCGAGCCGGTGGGGGATGACTGGATGCTGGACGTGGAGGTGACCAGCAACCGGCCGGATTGCCTGGGGCATATCGGGTTGGCGCGGGAGGTGGCGACGGTGACGGGGGCGGCGTTGCGGCTGCCGGATGTGAGCTTCCCTGAGACAGGCAGGGCCGTAACAGAGTGGACCCGTGTGGAGGATCAGGCCCCGGACCTGTGCGGGCGATATACAGCGAGGATAATTGACGGCGTGACTGTCGGATCCAGCCCGGAGTGGATGCGGCGGCGGCTGGAGACCGTCGGCCTGCGGGCCATCAGTAACGTCGTTGATATTACCAATTACGTGATGATGGAAGTGGGCCAGCCGCTGCATAGTTTCGATTACGCCCGGCTGGCGGAGGGGAAAATCGTCGTTCGTCGCGCTCGAGCAGGCGAGCAGATGGTTACCATCGATCACAGCAGGATGGAGTTGCAACCGGAGATGCTGGTGATTGCCGATGCACGCGAGCCGGTTGCGGTGGCGGGCATCATGGGGGGGTTGGCCAGCGAGGTAAACGACACTACCAAAACTATTTTACTGGAAAGCGCCCATTTTGATCCTTTGAGCATTCGCGGCACGTCGCGGGCGTTGACGCTGGCAAGCGATTCATCATTTCGTTTTGAACGCAACGTGGATGATGTGGCCACGGAATGGGCTTCACGACGGGCGACACAACTGCTGGCGCAACTGGCCGGAGGAAAGGTAGCGCCGGGAGTGATTGATGTTTGGCCGGGCAAGCGGCCGGCGGCGCAGGCGCAGATGCGTCTATCACGGCTGGCGAAACTTGTCGGCATTGTCATTCCCGTCGATCGGGTGATGCGGATATTGGACCGCCTGGGTTTTCAGCCGCAAGTGCTGGATGAAGATACGGTCGTATGTGCGGTGCCGAGTTGGCGGAGCAAGGATGTGTATCGTGAGGCGGATTTAATCGAGGAAGTGATTCGCATTCATGGTTATGCGCATGTGCCGGTTGATCCCAAGCTGGAGATAACCGTAACCGTTCCCGATGCCGTGCAACGCACCCGGGCGACGGTGGGGGCGGTGCTGACGGGCGGCGGTTTTTTCGAAACGGTGAATGTGTCGTTTGTCGAGGATAAATATTTGCAGCTTTTCGCACCCAAGGAATTTGAGCCGGTGCGGGTCGCGCACTCATCACGCAAGCAGGCCAATGCTTTGCGCCATACGTTGCTGGCATCACTGATGGAAGCACATAAGCGTAACCAGGACGCCGGTAATAATACCGTCAATTTATATGAACTGGCGGCGACGCATGCGCCCACCGGCGAAGGGTTGCCGCTGGAAACATATCGGTTGGGAATAGCGGGGGCGTGCGATTTTCGCACGCTGCGCGGAACGTTGGAGATGCTTGTTCAGCGACTTGATCGTCGGATGAAATTGGATGTTCGTCCGGCGGAGGTTGCCTGGGCGGCAACCGGGACGGGCGCCGAGCTGTATCTTAATAACAGTCTTATCGGTGAGGCGGGTATGGCCGGGCCGGATGTTATAAAAACATTTGACATGAATCATGATATCGTACTTGCGGAATTGGATTTTTCGGCCTTGGTCGGTTTGCAGGGCGGCCCGGTAGCCATTACGCCCATAATGCGTTTTCCCGGCATTACCCGCGATTTGTCGCTGGTATTGGATGAAGCGGTGCGTTGGGCCGACATCGAGGCCGCCATCAAGGGATTGGGCGTCGAAGATATGCGGCAACTGGATTTTGTGGATATCTATCGCGGCAAAGGCGTGCCCAAAGACAAAAAGAGCCTGACGCTAACGATGGAATTTCGCCATCCCGAACGCACCCTGACCCACGAAGAGGTGGACGCCGGCGTCGAGATTATTTTGGCGGCGATGAAAAAAACATTTGCGGCGGAGTTGCGCGCGTAACCCCCTGTAATTTCTGAAGTTAGCTTGACGGCGGGGATTGCATTGGCTCACGAATTTTGCCTTTTGGTCGGCGCGTGTGTATTATTCCATATTTAAGAATCTCTTTAACGTATAAGTGTTTATGGAGAAGGGGACAGGCCCGTGCCTGGTATAAGGAGTTGTCATGGTCGCCAAAAAGCATCCCTACCGCCTTTCAAAGTTATTGACGTATTTTTACCTGACGTACATCGCTTTATTGATAAATTCTTCTGCTTACCTTCGCCACATGGAATTCCATTCGGCGGTAAGTGTTTTTTTTAATATCACTGTTTTTCTTTCTTATACATTTTGTTATCTACTAATGGGTTTTTTACCTGCCTTGCTGTTGCTCAACATTTTAGTGCCCCGCGGTCCCATTAAGCGATTTTTTGATTTTATCCATGTGCCGGTGCGTTACGTGGTCTATGGGGTCGCCATCCTTACGACATCATTTTTACAGGTGTTTATATACGCTGATCACTTCATCTACAATTTATATGATTATCATATCAATGGTTTTATCTGGAACGTTATTACTACGCGCGGCGGGTTGGAGTCGATGGGCAGCAGCAGTTCGACGGTATGGTCTTTTGGCCTAATCATCGCCGGGCTGGTGGCGTTGCAGACGGCGTTGATGATTATTACCCTGCGGTCCCAATGGTTTATTGATCATATTCGGCTGGTGTTTCGTCCCCGACGGGTGCGCATCGGCATTACGGCCTGCATCTTGCTTTCATTGTCGTTTCAGGGGGTGGCTTATGGGGCCTGTGACATCGCTGGTTATGGCCCGGTGTTGGTATCAGCGCCGGCGTTTCCCTTTTATTTACCGGTAACCTTTAAACATCTGGCCGAGAAATGGGGCTATGAGATTAAACGCGATCCTCTCGAGCGGGTCTATGTGAAGAAGGAATCCCTGCGTTTGAATTATCCTTTACAGCCCATCCGTATGGCGGAAAACCGGCCCCGTTACAATATTGTCTGGTTGGTGGCGGAGACCTGGCGGGCGGATATGCTCTCGGCGGAAATCATGCCCGCGACTTGGGCGTTCGCCGAAAACAGTGTTCGTTTCACCCATCATTACAGCGGCGGCAACGGCACGCGCATGGGTATGTTTTCCATGTTTTACGGGCTATACGGCAATTACTGGTTTTCCATGTTGCCGGAGATGCGCAGCCCGGTGTTGATGGACGTTTTGCTGGATGATAATTACCAGATGAAAATGTTCACCAGCGCCAAATTCAGTTATCCTGAATTCGATCGGACGATTTTTGCGCGGATACCCTCCGAAAACCTGACTGAAGGAAAGAAAGGCATGTTTGGCTGGGAGAACGATCGCCAAAACGTTTCGCAATTATTGGATTTCATTGACCATCGCGATTCCGGCCGGCCTTTTATGGCCTTTATGTTCTTTGAATCACCGCACGCCAATTATTATTTCCCGCCGGAATCGGTGATCCGGGAGAATTACCTCAAGGATTTTAATTATGCCTCAATGAATCTTAAGGAGGATATGCCGGGCATTTTTAACCGTTATGTGAATTCATGCCATCATCTCGATTCACAATTTCAGCGGGTGTTTGACTACCTGAGCGAGCACCATCTGCTGGATTCGACGATTGTGGTGGCCACCGGCGATCACGGGGAGGAATTCATGGAAAAAGGCCATTGGGGGCATAATTCCACTTTTGTTGATGAACAGACGCGCACGCCGCTGGTGCTGCATTTCCCCGGCAAGCCCGCGGAGGTTTACACGGGCTTGTCCAGCCATCTGGATATTCCACCCATGGTGTTAAGCCAACTGGGCGTTATGAATCCACCCGGAGAGTATTGCCTGGGGTATGATTTGATCGACGGCCAACCGCGTACGTTTAGCGTTATTGCAAGCTGGGATTCCCTTTGTTATGTCAATCAGGATTTCAAAATGAATATCCCCATGAAGCTCTATCGCTTAAAAAAACAACAATTGACACTGCCGGATGATACTCTCTTGGTCGATGAGTCAGCATTCCTGGAAACTCATCAAGCAGAAATTTTGCAGACCATCAAAATCATGATGAGCGATACCCGGCTTTTCAAATATTAAAAGCCGCCACACTGTTTTAGACAATCAGGGAAAATACCAAAGAACGGGAATAATGTTTTGTCGGTGTAATAGTTCCAATAAATCCTCAATTTGAGGAACCAATAATACTCCCAATGTGTCCAAGGCAATACGACGTATAGCGTGTACCGGCACCTGAACCGATTCCGAGGAGTGATAAGCTTTAAACGAAGGCCAGAAACGCCGGGTTTTTTTCTTGTAGTCCCGATAGGCATCGCCAAATAGCTTTTCCAGATGGCTCTCCTCCGCCAGAACTACCCAGAAATGAATAGGGATAAACAAAAATAACAAAAGCAACAACATCATAGGATTCTCAAAACACAGTCCCACGCCGATGGACAATAAGAATGTTCCAACATAAAGGGGATTGCGGCAAAGTGAATATGGCCCGTCGGTAACAAGTTTTTTTGATTTGCGATCGCCAATATAGAAAATGGACCATATTCGCATCATAAGGCCCGCCAAAAGAAACAAATATCCCCATAACTCCACATGGAAGGCCGTGGCGGAGAATACGGACCAACGATCCGGTCGAACAAAAACCGCAACGAAAACGATCGGCAAAAAAGTCAGACGCAATATTCGTAAACGTCGTTTTCTTAAAGTCATTAGTAATCAATCAAAAAACGATGTACCATTTTACAATTTTCTGATCAGCCATATTGAAGGCTCGTATCCGTATAAACTGGTCTATTTGAATAAGTGCAAAGCGAAATTAATGTAATTTACCTTTTCGTAAGATGTCAAGGTGAAAATCAGGAACTTGATTTTGTGGTTTGTGGAAATTTTCAGTTTTTTCGCTTCAAGCGTCGGTGGGAAATGAACTTAAAAACGAATCATGGGGCGGAATATATAATTTGGATTAAATCTTTATATAAAAGTCAAGTTTATTTTGTAAACTTTTTTCAGGAAAATTTTTACAGCAGATGCTCTTGAAATACAGGGTGGGAAATGCTATAGTGAAGTTGTATGGTAAGGGAAAAAATCCTCTGCCATGTTCGCAAGTTTGGACCATTTTTGAAGAACCGATACCCATATTCAGGGAAGTCAGGCCTTCGTAACGCCGGAACCGCCTGCCCGCCAGGACTTTCGGATTCAAGCTACTGATTACCCACTTTGAAATCATGGGTTCTCAAAAATCCCAGACGGCGGCATTACGGTGGAGGTTTTTTTA
>JAFGBA010000204.1 GCA_016933395.1 Sedimentisphaerales bacterium
CGGGTAACAAAATTTCGACCAGGATACGAACGCAAGCAGCAAATAAACGCCTGTTCGTCAATTATCTGGAGGATATAACCGCCAAACAGGTTGCCATATTGATTGAGATGTTCATGGCGAACCACGGCGAAATGAGCGGCGTCCTGCGCAGATGATCTCGTCATTAATTTCAGCCTTCGATTTTTTGCATTACATCGTCAGGAATATCGAAATTGGCGTAAACGTTCTGAATATCGTCATGGTCTTCCAGTTGTTCCATCAAGTCAAGCACTTTGCGAGCGATATTTTCATCGGTCACGGAAATATAATTGCTGGGAGACTGCACCAGATCGCTGCTCTCAAGGGGAATATTTTTCGCCTGAAACGCCTGCTTGACGGTTTCATACACCTCCGGGGTGCAGGTTATTTCAAACCTGTCCGGCAATGTCTGAACATCATCCGCACCGGCCTCCAAGGCGATCTCCATAACGGTTTCCTCATCCGTTTTGGCGGCGTCGATAATGAACATGCCTTTTTTGCTGAACATCCAGGCGACACAGCCGGAAGCACCCAAGGACCCACCTCTGGTGTCGAACACTTTACGTATTTCACCAGCGGTGCGATTGCGATTATCGGTTAGAGCCTGACACATCACAGCCACCCCGCCGGCGCCATACCCTTCATAAGTAACCTCTTCAAAATTGGCCCCTTCAACGTCACCCGTGCCGCGTTTGATGGCTTTTTCGATGCTATCTTTAGGCATGTTGGCGTCTTTGGCTTTATCAATGGCGTAGCGTAAGGCAAGATTCATGGCCGGGTCTCCCCCCCCGCTTTTGGCGGCCATAATGACATTGCGGGCCAGTTTGCTCCAAAGCTTGCCGCGTTTGTTATCAATTAAAGCTTTTTTATGTTTTATACCTGCCCAGTGGGAATGTCCTGACATATAAACTCCTATTGATTACCGAATTATCGGTCGTGTTTAGTGCTTATATCATAAAATTGAACCGTTTTCAAGAGGCCGAGGGCGGCTATTGGTAGTTGCCCAAGTCAATAACCCAGCCATCGGGGGCAAGATAATCGACGTTTAACCGGTCATTTTCAAGAAGAGTTATTATAACAACCGGCGTATTAACTATACGGGCGTAAAGAAGATCATCCGGACCGGGACCCGCGATCTCCCGACCGCGAAAGGGATCGACATGAGCGTGCCAGCGAGCCAGACATAAAGCGGCATCGGTAAGTAACGCAGCGGATTCAATATAATGTTTATCCCCCTTTTGACCGCCGGGAGCATAAGGCCGAAATTCTACTTGTTTTCCGGAATTAAGCAGGCATAAACCGCCTGCTTCTGAGTTAATGTCGTGAATATCCAGACGAAGCAGATCATAAATATCCTGGCGAACATGGGACAAAGTCAGCGTATCGAGTAAAAGACGGATACGCAGAAGATCCAAAATCGACAGGCGTTCAGCCTGGTCAGCAAAGCTTTCAGGATAGTCGTCAATGCTGCCGGGATAACCGGCCGGACGCTTGGTATGAGACAATGCCGCCAATCGATCGGTAATATCCTTGGTAAGTAATGCACGAGTCGTTTGAAAATCAGATTCATCCAGAGTCACCAACAGGTAACTGTCACGTACATCGAAGCGATAATCATACTGTTCACGTAGAAATTTGCTGCGCATTTGAAGCAAATTGAATTGTTCCGGCGATAAACGGTCACGTTGCACTCGACCCATCAGAAGGCGGGGCACATTCGTAGGCAAATACCCAAAATACCGCGCCCAAAACCGCACTTCGGCAACAATAAAGCCTTCTTCGGGCCAATTACCGGCTTCCTGAAGAATTTGGTCATATCCCTCCAAACGGACCAGACAATTCAGTCCCGCCATTTTCTCCCGAAGAGGATAATTACCGATAAAAACCTCTCGACAACAATCAAGCAGCGACCGCCGCGAAAGTTGTTCAACTCCCCTACCGGCGGAAGTTTCAGCAAGATTAATATCATTCGCTTCATCCGCTAAAAGCACAATCAATTGAGGAATGGGACGGGGATCATCAAGTTGAATAATTTTAGTAATAAAATCGCTGCGTAGTTCGCCGGGTGACGTGGCGTCAAGCCCTTTGGCCAACCAGATGGGAGCTTCCTCAGGATAATATTCCATTACCAGATTTGCCGCTCGGGCGCGTATAATCGGTGAATGGCATTGTGAAGCAAGCACCTCGGAGAGAGTCCGGCCCAAAGACTCCTGCTGTTGGATAGTTAGTTGCCGGGTAAGTAATTCATCCAGCACTTTTAACCGTCGGCTATCGGCCTGATCCGCCTGGCCGAAAGACATTATTAATCCGTTGGCGTCCTGTTGCGCGATGTCATGAGCGGCACAACCAACTAACCATAAAAACACCACTAATATTAAGACATGTCGCATGATGTCTCTTTTAACATCCCAAATACGATCTGGCAAACTTATATAGCCCCGGCGAAGCAACGTTTTGAGCTTGCAAAAAAGTGACTTTCCTAATATCATATATGGCAGGAATTTACATGAACCGTTTTAAACAGGATATAAAACGATATGGCGTTACCCGTCGTGGCCATCGTGGGTCGGCCTAATGTGGGCAAAAGTTCACTGCTGAATACGCTGGCCAAACGTATGATCAGTATCGTCGACCCTACGGCCGGAGTTACTCGCGACAGGGTGAGCACCATCATCGAAGATAAGGGGCGGTACTACGAGCTGGTTGATACGGGCGGATATGGCATTGAGGATCACGACAATCTTACCGCCCATGTGGAAAATCAAATAAAGCAGGCCTTGGCGCGGGCACAACTGGCGTTGTTCGTAGTCGATGTTCGTGAAGGAGTTATGCCGTTGGATCAGCAGGTCGCCCAGTTACTGCGCAAACAACCTTTTAATGTATTGCTGGTCGCCAATAAAGCTGATACGCCCCGGATGGAAAATATGGGTGGTGAACTATATAAGCTGGGTTTTGGTGAACCTCTATATGTTTCCGCGTTGCATGGACATAATCGCGACGCGTTGGCGATGGAAATTGTAAAGCGGTTGGCGGATACTGTTGGTGAAGTTCCACCCGATCCTGTCATGCATATCGCCGTTGTCGGCAAACGCAATGCCGGCAAAAGCACCTTTATTAATTCTCTGGCCGGCGAAGAACGGGTGATTGTCAGTGAAGTGCCCGGTATTACTCGCGACGCCATCGATGTGCGTATTGAAAAGGATGGCCGCTCACTGGTGCTCATCGATACCGCCGGCCTGCGGAAAAAAAGTAAAACCGTCAATGACAGCATCGAATTTTACAGTTATACCCGTGCTACACGCAGTGTTCGCCGCGCCGACGTCGTGCTGTTTTTCATCGACGCGACGCTGGAAGTATCACAGGTGGACAAAAAACTGGCCCACTTTATCGCGGAAGAGCACAAGCCATGTATCCTGGTGGTCAATAAATGGGATTTGGCTAAAGACGCCAACGTCGTTACCGACGACTACGCCAACTATTTTAGCAAACTCCTGCCGGGATTGGGATATGCTCCTATATGCTTCATCACCGCCAAAGATGGAAAAAATACTCAATCGGTTCTGGACCTGGCAAAGGAGCTATTCAAACAGGCAACAACCGAAATCCCTACCGGACGTTTGAATAAAGCTATTGAAATTATCACCCATGAACGCGTACCTTCGGCCCGAAAAAAAATCGGTCGGCCAAAAATTTACTACGGCGCCCAAGTGGCGACCCGCCCGCCTACCATTTTGCTGTTCGTCAATAATCCCAATTCCATGGATGAAAATTACCGTCGTTTTTTCATCAACCGTCTTCGCGATCTACTGCCCTTTTCGGAAGTCCCTATTCGCCTCCTGCTCCGCTCACATCACGATAAAACTAAAAACCAGACGAAACAAAACGGGAGAAATAAGGGATAAATTTAATCCTTCACCGGCGCGACGCAGTAGATATAAATCAATGGTTCATCACTGGTATTTTTAATATCGTGCTGTGTATGTGGCGGGATATAAGCAATTTGGCCGGCGGCAACATCATGAGGCTTAGCCTCTTCACCAATGAAAGCCTGCCCGCGACCGGAAAGGAAAACCAATTGCTCCTCGTGGCCCTTGGTGCTGTGCAGGCCACAACTTTCGCCTGGTTTTAAATACACCCGCCCCGAACGCATACCGTGGGTCTGCGGCTCTCCCCTCAGCAGAGGTTGATATTCCGTTTGATTATTTAATGTTTGAACCAATACACTCGGTGACATAATATCTCCTTATCTTATTATATTGCAAAGCCTTATGATTCAATATCGCTGATTTCCAAAATTCAATATTTATTATGTTGACATCGTAGCACGAAATCAATATTTTTATGCTTATTGCATAATAATATAATATTCTTATGCGCTATGTAATTTTTTTATGGAGAGCACACATGACCCACAGAACCATCCGCATACCTACCGTTCTTTTTATCTTCCTGGCCGGTCTGCCTTGTCTGGCGAATGACCCGCCTGCAACACCGGTGACGCATGAAGAATTCCAAGCGTGTGACGCAGACGGAGATAGCACTTTCGATGATAACGGGCCAAGCCGAGTATTACTCGAAGGCATTATCTTAAATATGCCCGAGGAAATCGTTTCCCCTTATTTCGTCGGTGATAATCCCGAATCCATGGGCGGACAGTGGCAAATTTATATCCAGCCCACCGATCCGGAAGACCACGCCGGCACGGCTATTTATATCGGGCAAAATTATTATAGTCTCTGGTGGATCACAGATCCCTTAAATACCTATAGTGAATCGGCCTGGGACGCCGAGTTGACCCGCATTAATCACGACCCCAATGATACGTTTTACCGCTTTTGCCCCGGCGATCGGATAACGGTTAATGGCAAATACATGTTTTATCGCGGCAAGCTGAATGTCAACGAGCAACACAATGTCATCCCCGATAATGATTTTATTATTCGCCTGGTGGAGCCGGCCGTGGGATTACC